>JAAWOU010000124.1 GCA_022799755.1 Lachnospiraceae bacterium | reverse complement strand
GGTTGGTACTGGGCTTTAACACATCGCAGTCCTTATCCATGAAAATCGTACCGTTCTTGTCGTACTCCTGATTCATGTTGTGATCCAGATAGTATTCATTATCCGTAGTCTGCATCACCGGATAGTCGATGTAAGTATCGTCAATCTTTACCCAGCCGATCAGCTTCCGGTTCTTCAGCAGGAGATTTTGGTACTCCTCCAGCACCTCTCTCGGCTCCGCCTCCCCGTCCAGGGTGTACTGGGGACCGGGTTCGGGAGTGACTGTGGGGGCGATCACAGGCTTTTCTTTCAGTTCGCTCAGGGCATCGTAGGTACTCCGGGTCCGGTAATCATAATAGGAATAGACAGCGAAATATCCCAGGCAGCACACTGCCGCCGCGCTGCAGGCCAGCAGAATAAGCTTCCTGCGCCTCTCCCGCTTCCTGAGCTCCTGCGCCACGATTTCCTCCATGGCCGCCCTGTCCTTTTCCGATACCGGCTCCTGTCTGTCCGCCCTTTCCCCGGGGCCGGCTTCCGCCTCTTTGGTCTGCGTCCGCAGCCCAGTTCTCCCGGCTGCCGCTCTGCCGGGGCTTTCACCGGTCTGTCGCCCTGCTCTCCCGGCGCTGTCCCCTGCCCGCCCGGCATTGCGGTCAGACCCGCCCGCAGCTTTCCTGCCCTGCCCGCCGGCAGGCAGGCCCCGCTTTTTCGGTTCCGTCTTCCGCTCCGCTCTCCCGGCCTTTTTCAAAAGCGCCTCCACCTCGTCCCGAAAGTCCTGGCCCAGGAGCGTCCCGAATTTATATCTGCCGGCCCGCAGCTCCCCGCCCAGCTTTTCCAGCGCCTCTCTATCCTCAAAATCAGTCTGCGCCCGCAGCCTGTCTATGATCTCCTTGTCACGTTTGGCACAGGCATAGTCGCTTTCCGAGCGAAACTGCCTGCCCTCCACCACAAAAACTTTCTGCGTCATCCTTTTTCGTATATCCTCCGGTATTTCTTCTTATTTTACTATATCCGCCCAGAATTTCAAGTCCCTTTGCCCGATTCATAATCTTTCCAATGCCACCCAAAAATCCTCTTTCACCAAGGAAACATTGACATGCCACCCCGCATACAATAAACCATAAATAAACTCCAGGAGGAACAAAACATGAGTGATTTAACTGCTACAAACTGTGGCTGCAACGATTCCTGCGGATGCACCAGCCCTCAGAATAACGGCTGCGGATGCGGCAATTGGATCTGGATCATCCTGCTTCTGTTCTGCTGCAACGGCAACGGAAACAGCGGATGCGGCTGTGGAAACAGCTGCGGCGGCGGACTGTTTGGCGGCAACGGCAACGGTTGCGAATGGCTGATCTGGATCCTGCTGCTCTCTTGCTTCTGCGGCAGCGGCAACGGCCTGTTCGGCGGCAATGGCAACGGATGCGGCTGCGGCTGTGGCTGCGGATGCAACTAAGCATTGACCCGGATGGATATTCCATCCAAACACAGGCTCCGGCGGGAGGAGACTTCCGCCGGGGCCTGTTCCCAATGAGAGCGGCTCCTTGAGGAAAAGCTTTCCAATTCGCACATAACCTCCGGCTCGTTTACATAATATATAGTATTCTTGTCCGGAAAGGAGTGTGCCATGGAGGAGCAAAATTCAAAAACAATCAACGCGTTCGATTCTCTCTTTACCACGAATCGGATCCAGATGCTGAAAATACTTCTGCCCCGTCTCGCCCCCGAACAGCAGAGCGGCTTTGCGGTCTATATAAAGCTGCTGGAGCTGCAGTACACCCTCTCTCTCCTGCGCAGGCATCCGGGCACTCGGCTGATGGGAGGCGGGAAGCAGCTGTCCGCCGACTTTTTCCAGGGGGACAATGCCGACACCATGGAGCTTCTGGACGAAATGATGCCTTTCAGCGGTCCCAAGGAGCGTGCCAGGATAGAAAATATCAAGAACATGATCGCAAATCTGAAAAAGATGCAGGAAATGATGGAGATGATACAGATGCTTCAGGAGCTTTTCCCCGAGGGCATGGGCGGAGACAATCCCATGGATATGTTCTCCGGCATGTCGGATTCGGGGCTCTCCTCCATCTTCCAGATGTTCGGGAGCGGTAAGACAGAGTAAATGCCGCCCGGCCGTAAAACCGGACAGCACCGTTCGCAGACAAAAAAGGAGATTATATGGAAAATCAGGAAAGACCTGTCTGGATGACAGACCCTCTCGTAAAGGATATCCCTGAAAAAAAGCTGCAGTTCGTGGAACAGCTTTTCGCCCAGGGACACGGGAAAAGCCAGAAAGAGATGATGGCTTATCTGATGCCCATGATGAAAAAAGCAAAGGCGGAGAACCTGACTTTCACCCCCCAGGAGATGAACGCCGCCATCGCCGCCATCCGCAAGCACAGCACAAAGGAGGAATTGACACAGATTGACAAGATTCTGGAAAAAAGCCGGGGTAAGGACGGCCAGGCGCAGCCGTAATCTGTCTGGGCCGAAGCCGGATCCTGTCAAAGCGGAAAGAGGCCGTCATACCGACATCCTCTTTCCGTTTTTGCGTATACCGGTCCAATTCGGATATTCCGTATCCCGCTCCCTTACTTTACCACGATATTCACGATCCTGCCAGGCACATAGATCTCTTTTACGATATTGCCGGTCAGCTTATCTCCCAGAGCTTCCTTGGCAGCGGCGATCACCGCCTCTTTCGCCTCATCCTTAGGCACACAGATGGTGGCGCGGATCTTGCCGTTCACCTGTACGCCCACCTCCACGGTGCTCTCCACCGTCTTGGCCTCATCATAGGACGGCCAGCTGGTCTGATATACTCTGCCAGGGAACCCTGCCTCCTGCCACAGCTCCTCAGTGATATGAGGCGCCACCGGGTTCAGCAGGGCCAGAAGCGTCCTGTACTCTCCCTTTGTGACGGCGTTCTTCTTATAAAACTCGTTGATAAGAGCCATCATGGCCGCAATGGCGGTATTGTACTTCAGCGTCTCAAAGTCACCGGACACTTTCTTGATGGTCTGGTGCATCTTGGTCTCCAGATCCGCGCTGTAGTTTTCCTCATCTGTCAGCATGTCCTGCAGCTTCCAGACCCTCTCTAAGAACCTACGGCAGCCTTTCACCCCGTCCTCGCTCCAGGCGGCGCTCAAGTCGAAAGCGCCGATGAACATTTCATAAGTGCGCAGGGTATCCGCGCCGTAATCTCTGACGATATCGTCCGGATTCACCACGTTCCCGCGGGATTTGGACATCTTCTCTCCGTTGGAGCCCAGGATCATGCCGTGGCTGGTGCGCTTCCGATAAGGCTCCTGGCAGGGCACATAGCCCTCATCGTAGAGGAATCTGTGCCAGAACCTGGAGTACAGCAAGTGCAGCGTGGTGTGCTCCATGCCGCCGTTGTACCAGTCCACGGGCATCCAGTAGTCCAGGGCCTCCTTGCTGGCCAGAGCCCGGTCGTTCTTCGGATCCGTGTAGCGCAGGAAATACCAGGAGGAGCCTGCCCACTGGGGCATGGTGTCCGTCTCCCGCTTGGCCGGACCGCCGCAGCAGGGACAGGTGGTGTTCACCCAGTCCTCCATGGCAGCTAACGGAGACTCACCGTTGTCCGTAGGTTCATAGGACTCCACTTCAGGAAGCATTAATGGCAATTCGCTCTCGTCCAAGGGCACAAAGCCGCATTTCTCACACTTGACAATGGGAATGGGCTCGCCCCAGTAGCGCTGCCTGGAGAACACCCAGTCGCGCAGCTTAAAGTTGGTCTTGCTCTGGCCCAGGCCCTTTTCCTCCAGCCACTCCGTAATCTTTTTCTTGGCATCCGCCACGGACAGTCCGTCCAGGAAATCGGAATTCACCAGGATTCCGCTCTCCACATCCGTGTACACCGCCTCCTGTACGCTGACTGGGCTTCCGGCCACCACCTCGACGATAGGCAGACCGAACTTCTTTGCGAAGTCCCAGTCCCTCTCGTCATGGGCAGGCACGGCCATGATGGCGCCTGTGCCATAGGTCATCAATACATAGTCGGAAATCCAGATAGGAATCTCCTTGCCGTTCACAGGATTGGTAGCGGTCAGGCCGTCGATCTGTACGCCGGTCTTGTCCTTGGCCAGCTCCGTGCGCTCAAAATCGGACTTCTTGGCAGCCAGCTCCCTGTAGGCCACCAAAGCGTCATAGTTTTTGATTTCATCCTTATACTTTTCAATCAACGGATGCTCCGGGGACACTACCATGTAGGTGGCCCCGAACAGGGTGTCAGGTCTGGTGGTATAGATACGAAGCTTCTCTTCCTTTCCGGTGAGGGAGAAATCCACCTCCGCGCCCTGGGACTTGCCGATCCAGTTCTTCTGGGAGACTTTGACGCGCTCAATATAGTCAACTGTGTCCAGTCCCTGAATTAGCTTGTCGGCGTACTCCGTGATCTTCAGCATCCACTGGCTCTTCACCTTGCGGACCACCTCCGCGCCGCAGCGCTCGCAGACACCGTTTACCACCTCCTCGTTGGCCAGCCCTACCTTACAGGAGGTACACCAGTTGATGGGCATCTCGCTCTTGTAGGCAAGGCCTGCCTGAAAGAGTTTTAAGAAGATCCACTGGGTCCATTTGTAGTAGTTCGGGTCAGTGGTGTTCACCTCCCGCTCCCAGTCAAAGGAATAGCCCAGCGAGTGGAGCTGTCCCTTGAAGCGCTCCACATTATTCTTGGTCACGATTCTGGGGTGAATGTGGTTCTTGATCGCATAGTTCTCCGTGGGCAGGCCGAAAGCGTCCCAGCCCATGGGATAGAGCACGTTGTAGCCCTGCATCCTGCGCTTTCTGGCCACGATGTCCAAAGCCGTGTAAGGCCTTGGATGGCCTACGTGGAGCCCCTGCCCCGAAGGGTAGGGGAACTCCACCAGGGCGTAATACTTCGGTTTCGAGTAGTCATCAGATGTCTGGAACGCCTTTTCCGCATCCCAGATATCCTGCCATTTCTTTTCCACCTCATGGTGGTTGTAAGGTACTGCCATCTTTTCTCCTCCATTCATGACAATAGAAAGCCTGCTTTCTATTCTGCCAGTTCCGCAGCTGTACACTCCGTACCAATTCCGGCATAGAATTTCCGGGCACTGTGTGTACAGTTGCTGTTTCCAGTTCCACACAAAAAGCCCTTCCGTCAGCTAGAGACGAAAGGGCTTGATTTCCGTGGTACCACTCTAATTCGCGAATCCTGCAGCGGGCGGCATGGCTGCCGTTTTCCCGGATTCACGCACTTTGATACCGATAACGAGATAAACCGTTGCCCCCTACCCACGCATAGCGCTTCAGGCGCAAGACTCCGAGGCCAGTTGGGGAAATCTCGCTGCCGCCTCACACCACCCGGCGGCTCTCTGAAAGTCCGAATTCCTTAATGCTCCTCTTCTTTGTCGATGGCTAATGAAATTTTCTCTTATCATAAATCGTTTTCAGCCATCTGTCAAGTAGAAAAGTTAATATTCATCAAGATTTACGTTAAAATCACTCTTCCGCGCTATTCTCCGCAACGCTTTGCGCTCTGGCGGCAATCTCTTTCTCCTGTACATCCGAGGGCGCCTGCTCATAGCGGACAAACTCATAGGAGTACTCGCCTCTGCCGCCGGTCATGGACCGCAGATCCGTGCAGTAGCCGAACAGACAGCTCTGGGGAATCTCCGCCTCGATGATCTGCTTTCCGCCTGCCGTAGGGTTCATACCCAGCACGCGGCCTCTCCTCTTGTTCAGATCGCCCATAACGTCGCCCGTGTAGGCATCCGGCACTGTGACCTTTAAGGAGGCAATGGGCTCTAACAGCACGGGATGAGCCTCCATGAATCCTTTCTTGAACGCCTGGATGGTAGCCATCTTGAATGCCTGCTCGGAGGAATCCACCGGATGATAGGAACCATCGTAGAGCACGGCCTTTACGCCTACTACCGGGTATGCGGCCATGGGGCCTTTTACCACGGATTCCTGCAGTCCCTTGTCCACTGCGGGGTAGAAGTTCTTCGGCACGGCGCCGCCCACCACTTCCTGGGTGAACTCATAGGCCTGGTCCAGATTGTCGGAGGGGCTAAAGCGCATCTTTACATGGCCGTACTGTCCATGGCCGCCGGACTGCTTCTTATATTTATATTCCACATCCGACTGCTTGCGGACGGTCTCCTTGTAGGCTACCTTAGGCCTGGCCAGTTCCACGTCCACCTTGTACTCGTTCAGCAGGCGGCTCACCACGATGTCAAGGTGCTGATCGCCCATGCCGTAGAGGAGCGTCTGTCTGTTCTCCGCGTCGTTCACCATCTTCAGGGTCAGATCCTCCTGGGTCAGCTTCTGGAGAGCCTGGGAAATCTTATCCACGTCTCCCTTGTTCTTGGGCTTATAGCGCATATAGGTGTAGGGAGTGGACACGTCCATTTTGGCGTATTTGATGGGCGTGGCCTTGGTGGCAAGGGTATTGCCGGTCCTGGCATCGCTGAGCTTGGCCAGCGCGCCGATGTCTCCGGCGTGGAGCTCCGGCACCTCCGTGGCCTTGTTGCCCTGCATTACATAGAGTTTGCCGATCTTCTCCTCCACCTCGGTGTCCACATTGTACATCAGGTCGTCCGTCTTCAGAACGCCGGAATTGACCTTGATAAGAGAATACTTGCCGATGAACGGATCCACGATGGATTTCCACACGTAAGCCGACTTCGCCTTGGAGAAGTCATAATCCGCATTGTAGATCTCGTTGGTCTTCTGATTGATGCCGGCGATCTTGCGGTTCTCGGGGCTGGGCATGTATTTCACGATATCGTCCAGCAATGTATACACGCCCTGGCACAGGGTGTTGGAACCCATGGTCATAGGGACGATGCTGCCGTCGCATACATTGGTGCGCAGGGCGGCTCTGATCTCCGCGTCGGAGAAAGTCTCCCCGCCGAAATACCGCTCCATCATCTCCTCGCTGGTCTCGGCCACAGCCTCCATCAGCGTATCCCGGTACAGCTCCAGGTTCGCCTTATTGTACTCGGGGATCTCGCAGTCCACCACTTCCTTGCCCTGCCAGCGGTGGCCGGTCTCGGAGACTACGTTTACATAGCCTACGAATTTCTCGTTCTCACGGATGGGCAGATTGAACGGAGCCATCTTCTTGCCGTAGAGATTCGTCATGTCTTCCACGACCTGGCGGAAAGAAGCGTTGTCCACGTCCATGTTGGAGACGTATACGAACCTGGGCAGCTTATATTTCTCGCACAGCTCCCAAGCTTTCTGAGAGCCCACCTCAATGCCGGACTTGCCGTTCACCACAATGATGGCGGCTCCGGCAGCGCTGACGGCCTCCTCGGCCTCGCCCACGAAGTCAAAATATCCGGGAGTATCTATCACGTTGATCTTGTACCCTTCCCACTCGATGGGAATAATGGAGGCATTGATCGAAAACTTGCGCTTCTGCTCTTCCTTGCTGTAGTCGCTTAAAGTATTGCCGTCGGCTACCTTGCCCATTCTGGATGTGATGCCGGACAGATACGCAAAAGCCTCTGCCAGACTGGTCTTTCCGCTTCCACCGTGTCCCAGCAGAACCACATTGCGAATCTTGTCAGTTGTGTAAACTTTCATTTGACTTTCCTCCAATTTTTATGTAATTTGGGTATTTCGACCTGACATTGATAATCAATTCAAT
>JAAWOU010000024.1 GCA_022799755.1 Lachnospiraceae bacterium | reverse complement strand
CTGGATTTAGAGTTTTGAGAGTGGACTCTAAAAACTCTAACCCCAAGTTTACAGAAAAATGCCAAATTTTTCACTACACGTTCTTATTTGACGCTTACTATGTTTCCGTGATTGGCCATGAAATAGGTAATTTTCTTATCATTATTAAACTGCCTTTCTGCGCAAGGCGCCGATAGGATCATGAAACCCGCCATTAACCTTTCACTCGCCACTTTTATCTGTTATACTCACCTCATACTACAGAACCCGGGGAGGTGAGTGATGGGGCTGTATAGCGGCGCCCCCGCATTATTATATGGTGTCGGCCATCCGTTAAGGCATCAATGAATAGCGCAAACAAGAGGGTGCCTGTACCCCTCTTTTAGCCTGTAGACTTATCTCTTCCGAAATACACTCGTTTTTCGCCGGATGGCCAGTCCCTGCCTGCCCTGCAAATACTTTTACAGGAAGCGTTTTTATTGGCTTTTAAAATCTCTTATAAAAACTGCTGTGAGCTTGACGTCCACAAGGCCTGGATCTACTTCAAGGTAGTTCCTGCCGCCCGCCATAGAAAGATAAAGTTCCTAGATATCAATTGCCTGGAAGAAATCCCCCCGAAAGCGACTGATCGCAAAAAGCAAAAGAAGAGGAGAAACGCAAACCGACCGAGATAGTCTTCAGTTACTGCAACTAGCTTTTCCACATCGAGCGACCTTGACAATATCATCAATTGCATCATCAGACCTATTAGCACTCTTTATTCACATTTTTGATTTCTTGCTCATGACAGGATTGTTCCAATAAGTCGATAAATTTCGTTAATATATGAATTTCATTTTCTTTTATGCTATCAAGTTCACTAATAACTTTATACAAATACCTATTATCATTTTTAATTCTATATTTCAGCAATAGATTAATCTGAATTCGCATTTTATTCAACACCAATAAATTATAATTATCGATTGTGTCATTTAAAGATGAAATTTGACTGGTTGTTATATACTTATTTTCAAGTAAAAATTTCATTCTCCACAACATAAGGGCTTTATGATCCATTAAGGAATAAAAACCTCTAATATCAATATATTCACCCTTTTTTATTATAGAAATTAAGTATTTTTGTAAACTGTTATAGACTTCAATTCCAAAGACATAATATTGTGAATTTCCATATGCTAAGTATTGGAAACCAATATGGAGGTAGTTTTTCAATAAAGATGTTATACGCCAAATATTAATAGAAAGAACCTCTTTATTTTCGGGATCAGCCAAATATGGCAATATCTGATACATGTAAATACTGGGGCCAATTTTTTCTTCTGCGGTCATGTCATTCCCAGAACTTAATTTTTTTAGATAACTATTATAATTCTCTTTTATAGACAGTAAAAGTTCATACGAGGGAATACTATCACAAACAAATTTTGAATTTTTAAAGTTATCCATGCAAAAAAATATATGATTAGCCTTATCATATCCATAAATATATATCCAATGAATAGCATGCCCTCTTTCATATGCATCGTAGCTATGTATATAATATTCATCTACTTCTACCTGGATATAAAAATTTTTTTCAAGTTGATCTATTAACAATCTTTCCAAGTTATCCATATTGATCATATTCAACGGTGTTCCAAAGTGCCTTATCCATGGGTTAGCAATATATTCATAAGCCCTAAAATCACCGTAATCCATATAATAAAAGTCTAAAGTTCCACTTCGTTTTCCGTCCAAATTCTTCAATGAAAATAACTGAATATAATTATTACAAACCCATTCCCAGCACTCCTTGTGTCCTAAAAGTATTGATAAAAGCGCTGCCTGATGCGAAAAGCCTTTTACTGGGGACTCAGCGACAGGTAATATTTTTTTCTCCATTATTTTCTTGTATGATGTTTATAGATGCAAAAACACCATATTCCCTTTCTTTTTTGTATCGTGGTTCAATACAACTCAGATACTGTGGACTTTTAATTATTTTAACCTCCTGGTAGCTGGACAGCCCATAGAAGAATTAAATATGGGTTCTCCCCAATCTATCAATTCCCCAGCCCACTAGAAAACAGGCAAACATATTTGGTCTCAAACTCATCCAAAGGAATTCTTTCGGCCATCTTCACCCATCGGTGGTCCGGGTTTATATACAGCCCCATAGGCTATTTGAAGTCAGGAAAGAATGCTAGGTACTATCGCTTGGTCTGTACATGGCTTTTTGCGCCATTCTGCAGTAGGATTTAGGGTAAAACTTCAAGGAAAAACGAGCACTGGAAGCAAAACCCCTACAATTGTTCTATTATAAATATGCCGGAAATCAGTAAAATTAATGGCTTTGGCCTTAAAAAGCAGACACTATTTATACTACGGCTCACATTCATCCTCTTCACAAAAGCTAGAAATACACCTATGATATAGTGTATTTACACTTTCATCATCTCCCAAAATAAAAATTGGCAGACCCGTTTCCATTGAAAGTTGTTCTCTCTTTTTCTGCAACTCTTCTCTCCCTATAGAGATAACAGTATTTCCAAAAACAGACCATCGCAAATTTCGTTCTACTGGGTACAAAATAAGTGCTAAAACATGTGTTTCTACGAAACTTTCTATAAATTGAATCGTTCGTCTGATATAGCCTATTTCATCATAATAATTCACGCAAAGTAAGCATATATCCGGCTCACAGGCAAGTAAAAGTTCTTGATTATAAAGAGTATACAAGCCAACATTTCCGGTATTTAAAGGTATAGTTTGGGACTGTGCTCCCACTAGTATAATATCTGGATTTGCATCTTCAATTTCACCCATTAAGTAATTAATTACACTAATTGCATCAATGCCACATATTTGCACTGTAGATGAGTAGCCCATTGAGTAACATGCATCAAACCCAAACAACGGAGCTGTGGGTTCCGTTCCCAATTGACCGACTTTATACCTATCCTCTAAAAAGCATTTTCTAAGCGCTAACTGGAGAGTATATTTTCCTTGCCTTGAACTTGTTCCAAAGATGCCGATGACAGGTTTTCCAATATGTCTTAGTTTTCCACAATTCTCTTTAGGTACATTCTCAGGAACTATATGTGGATAAAAAATTTTAATCCCCGCTTCGGTAAATTCATTCATTCTATAAGCATACGATGATAAATCATCAAAACAGTATAAATTTTTTTTATGTCTTATACACTTGACGATAATTTCCTCAATATAATTTTTTTGTGAAATCTTACTAATTTCCGCTGTATGACCCAATACAAAACAATCAAAAAGTTCTGAATCCCAGTCTAGGCTTTCATAATCACAAATAATTCTTTCTGATCTTAACGAACCTTTCGTGGCCTCTGTAACACTCATATTTATATTACCCAAATATTTAGAATTACATATTTTTTCTATATTAAAACATAATAGATCCTCATAACGTAATAAGCTATGCATTTCTTTGTTAAATGGAAAGAGAATAGCTCTCTTTATGGAAAAAGGCTTTTCTATCGGTATATGTGGTGTTATTGTATACTGCCTTTTTGCTTTAGATTTTATTTTTTTACATATCTCTTCTCTATCACCCATTCCACTATCAACACAAGAGTGGACTAAAGCTGTAATATAGGGAGTTGCAAAACTGGAGCCTCCTACTAAATTAAATGTATCTCCTAACCAGGGAACTCGTACCTCTGTACCTATTCCTCGAAAATTTACGATACTGCTTTCCAGATATTCATAATCACTAAACCGACTACAGTTTTTACTCCAATCAACTCCAATTACATTAGGAAATGCTGCAGGATAAGATATAGCACCTCCATTATCAAAAGCGGAAACCATTAAAATTCCTCTTTTCTCAATCTTATTACATATTTTATAAAAACCTGGTATGTCATCACAATATGTAACTCCATTACTCAGATGAATTATCTTACATTCAATATTGCTGTATATATATTCTAATGCAAAAATTAATTTTTCAACCGTCGTTGAAAAGTCACTATCAAATATTTTTATTGGCAAAATATTTGCTTCAGGCGCAAATTTGTGTAACAGATAATATATCGCTGTTCCATGTCCTATTTGATCTTCAATATTAGCGAATTCACCCTGTCCAGAGAGATTTATTCCAGAGATTTTGCACCCCATTAGCATTGGATGGTGGGCATTCACACCACTGTCTATTAATACGATATCTGTTTTCATTTTTACCTCAATTTACGGATTATTTCATGCCATCCTATGATGTTACAGTCAAATTTATCTTTAAACTATTGCTTTTGAATAATGTATTGTATAAATATTTATTAAATGCACTAAAGCGTGTCTGTAAATCCATTGCTTGTTCTGCCCACATACTTCACTTACTATACTTCTCGTAAGTAATATCAGTCAACTTTTAACGATGTATTCTATAAAGTATGACGCATGTTTTGAGCCGGCTTTTTCCAGACACGCCATAGCACCCGCTGCATTAACTCCAGCAAATACTACTTCTGAGTCAACGCATGATCGCACTCACAACCTTTAGCAAAATGCGCAGTTGCCTGTTTCGCCATAAAGTACGACCATAAACCTGTCTTTTTTCTTCTTTGATAACTTCTTCATTTTTTCACCTCCTCTCATAAATAAATTATGGCATATAAAATCGCAAATAGAATGTATTATTGCGGATTGCCCATAGCTGAAATAATTTTAATAATTGCATTTTCCATTGTTTTGAAAGAGCAATTATTGTTATATACTAATTGTTCATCTGGTATTTGAATTGCAAAAGCATTTTCCACATCAACTATCAATGTAATGTAAGTAATAGAATCCATTTCTAATATCTCTGCAAAATCATCGGGATTAACAAATACACCATTATCTTCAAATATATGTAGTAACACCTCTCTGTTATATTCCATAATCAATTTCCTTTCAACTCTATATATTCGTCAAATACTCCTGTTTTAGCCAAATAGTTCAAATAAAATATTAATTCGTCTTTCTCATTAATACAAGCTCTTCTATTTTTTAGTTTTCTCACCTGTGGACATGTCTGTGCCATGCATAGCGGAAAACATATACACTCCCGGCATTCGTCAGGAACCTCATTCCGTACTAACCAAATTGCTTCTTTTTCTGGTTCTATTACAGCTATGCCGCGTTCATCAATATATCCAATATTATTGATATCTTTTGTTTCTTCATCATATAACGCAACTGTGCATTTATGCAGTTTTGCCTCATGGTCAATAAAATAAGAGTTTTTTCTTGGAGCTTCACATAATCCGTTTCCAACACCAAAAAACATATATGACAAGCTTCCAAGATTTCTTTTTGTCGCTAACTCTATAAAATCTGTAAAATCTCTTGATTCATTTATTCTTCTATCATCTAATAAATGAACCTGTTCCCCCCCATAGTCCTTTACATATTGCCAATGAATTTGAAAACGGTCATTATTTGCAAACGGTGCCAATGTATCAAAATATTCATTCATATTCTCCAATACATCTTTTGTGATATTAACTCGCAAGGCAATACGAAAGTATCTTTTTTCATTTTCTGCAATACACAAAAGATTTTTCATTATACGATCAAATGAATCGCTTTCTGTTTTATGAGGACGTTGCTTATTATGTGTCTCTCTATTTCCATCAATTGTGATCTGATAATGTACAACATTATACTTAAGCAATACCTGAAATGTCTCCAAGTCCAACAAATATCCGTTGCTTGTCATTTTTCCCAGCATAGGAACTCTATATTTATTGCAAATTTTTTTAGCCTCTTTTAAAAAGCTGATTATTGTGTCTTTCATAAGCAAAGGTTCGCCTCCAAACCATCCGATTTGAACCTTTTTAAAATATCTCACATTTCTTTCGAGAAATCTCAAAATCTTAGCCACATTTTTTTCATCTAGAAACTGATTATGCCTATTCTCTTGATAACAATATGAGCACTTAAAATTACATGCATCTGTAGGAATAATTGTGATATCTAAAACATCATTTGAAAAAGCGATTTGAAAATACCTTAAATTTGCTAGTTCATATTCATTTACAGACATAGGAACTAACATTTTCTTTTCCACTAATTGAGGATAAGCGCTTGCGGTTTCTTCCCCAATCCCCCCACACTCTAAGAGTTTTTTTATCTCTAATGCGTAATTCACCCCTATTTTTATAAATGTTGTATTTAGCAAATTTGCAATTAATAAATCTCCCTCAAAACTCTCATTCATAAGATTATAACGTGATGGTTTGTATAGCATCTTTTTGTATCCTTTCTTCTAGATAGTATTTTTTTAAGGGGCAATTACTGGGTTCCTCTAATATGTTTTGCCCCGTATTTTCAAACATCATTCTGCAATAATGACAAGGTATGGGTTTTAAACATCCCTCACATCTCTTTTTGTTCTCCTTTAACATTCTCAGTATTCTAATTGTCTCAGAATTATTCCAATATTCCTGCATTGAATCAAATTTCTCCGGAAAATATAGATGTGTACATGGCAAGAAATCACCATTCACATCGACACACAAAGACAATGTTCCGGCCGGACAACCACTTAAGTGTTTATTGACCCCAAATCCTCTTAAATCATTAAGTAGCGCAAAACAATATTGTACTCGAATATATTTCTTTTCAACAATTTTTTGGTTTTTAAGGAATTCAGATATAAAAATGTAATCATCCGTTTCAAGTGCCGAAATAGCCTCTCCTTTTCCTGTTAATTTATTTGCAGCTATATTGACCCATTTTGCACCATTTGACACAGCAAAACTAACAAGCTTAGGGAAATCTCGAACATTGTCATGCCGACAAACCCAGTTAATGCCGAAATTTATGTTCATCATTCTAAGTTTATCTATTGCTCTTTTACTGACTTCATAGCCATCCCGTGACAACTCATTTATTTCTTTCGTTGAACCGTTTAAGGAAATAGAGAGCTGAAAATCTAAATTTAAATCTTTCAATGTTTTTATAATTTTATCATTCAATCCAATTCCACTGGAGATGCATAAAACTTGAAAGTTGTATCCCTTTAAGATTTTAAGAATAGATATTATTCCTCCATGCAGAAATGGTTCGCCGCCATTTAAAACAAGAGTTCTTATCCCTAATTTCTGGGCTTCATCAACAACTCTTAAAAACACAGCAATATCCATATCACGTTGTTGTAAATCGGGCTTATAGCATTGAGGACACGAAAGCGAACACCGGTTTGTGATCTCAATCTGTAGTTCTTTCGGAGACTCAAAATATCCGTTGTCGATATAAAAACTAATATCACTTTTTTTCATAACATCGCCCTTTCCCCATCTTATTGATAATACTGCTCCTGAGACCGCCAAAGCTGGTAGTATTTCCCATTTTCATCTCCAAGCAGTTCCTCGTGACTCCCCTCCTGAACCAGCCTCCCTCCATCGAATACCAAAATTCTGTCGCAAAATCTGCAGGAGGACATTCTATGGGAAATAAAAATCGCCGTCCTGTTCTCCGAGACATGATTCAGATTCTTATAAACCTCATATTCTGCCTGCGGATCAAGCGCCGCTGTTGGCTCATCCAATACCAGAACGGGAGCGTGTTTATAAAGCGCTCTGGCTATTGCAATCTTCTGGGCCTCCCCACCGGAAATCTCCACGCCTGATGGATCAAAATCCTTGTAGATAGCGGTTTCCATATCCATGCCGCCCAACCGCGCTCCAAAGCCTGCCTCTTCCAAGGCAGCCCTCGCTCTGTCCGCGTCATATTCCATGCTGCCCGCAAGATTCTGTCCCAATCCAAAGGGAAACAGCTGAAAATCCTGAAAAACCACGCCAAACAGCTTCTGCCAGGCCTGCCTGTCAACTTCCCTGATATCAACGCCGTTTATCAAAATTTCCCCTTCATCCACATCATACAGGCGGCAGAGCAGCTTGATCATCGTGGTCTTGCCACTGCCATTTGCCCCTACCACTGCCAGCTTTTCCCCTGCCCTGATTGCAAAGGACAGATTCTCCAGCACTTTCCTGTCAGTATCAGGATAAGCAAAGGATACATTTCGGAACCGTATTTCCGAGAGTTCCTCCGGCTGCAGCCTACAGGAAGCCCCCTGATCCCTTTGCCCCCTGTCCTCCTGTTCTCTTCCTATATTCAGGTACTGCAGAAGCAAATCCAACGCTTCCACGTTGGCCCCCAGAAGCATAAGCTGCCCCGACAACGTGGTAAAGCCTGTAATGAACTGACTGATTCCCCCTATGTACTGTACAATGTTCCCCGCTGAGAAAAGCCCCGCCAGCGTCCTCATTCCCACAGTCAGGTATATGAACACATTCATGATGAAAGCCGCCAGCGCTCCCAGGCCGTTATATTTGAATTCAATCCCTTTCAGCCTTTTCATGGGCATTCGGCCATCTGCCAGCAAATGCTCCATTTCCCTGCGTATCAAATCCCCCTGATGGTAGAGCCGTATATCTTTCCCGGAGTGGTAGGTGTCAATGTAGTTCTCCAGATAGTAAGTATATACCTGGTTCAGCGGCACCAGGCCGGCATAAGCGTTATATACCTTTTTTGTGGATTGGGAAACCGTCCACAGGCTGACCAGAATATTTCCTAAAATCAGCACTGCCAGCATCGCTGATGCCCATGGCGAGCAGAAGAAGTCCGTCAAAACGCTGCCGCTGCTTCCGCCCCCTTTTTGAAAGAATACGGAAAAGAATATGGAAAAGGCAAAAAGGATGCTGAAGACACTCTGTATCACTGTCCTGACAGGAAAGACCAGGTTCCACAGCCCCATGTTGTTCACCTGTTCCATCTGCCGAATTTTTTCCCTCAGCGCCTGGACGGCATGGCTCTCCACGTCCGCATAGGAAAACTCCATCATTTTCTTGTTCAAAGCCCAATGATACTGCGTGCTCAAAACATTCTGTCTCACGCTCACCAGTCTGTCCATCAGGACCCCAAGCCCCTGGCAAGCCAGGTTCAATGCCACCATCAGCAACACGAGAGCCAGCATATGCTCCATGCTCTGCCCGCCCAAAAGGCTGTTGATCATCACTGCTGACAGGTATATATTGATAAATGGGGACAATGCCTTTAGAACTGCCTGACCAATGCAGCACAGCATAAAGTGCGGCGACAGGCTCTCAATGAGGCGGATCCCCCGAAAGATGGTCTGCAGCTTTTTCTTTTTACCGTCCATCTGCTGCGCCCTCCTTGTAGTATTGGCTCTGTATCTGGAACATGGCGGCATATTTGCCTCCAAGCTCCATCAGCTGGTCATGGTTTCCTTTTTCCACAATCTTTCCGTCCTGCAGAACCAGTATCGTATCACAGAACCGGGTGCTGGCAAGGCGGTGGGAAATAAATACAGCTGTTCTCCCTAAAGTCATCTCATTGTATTTTTCATATATCTCACTTTCTGCAATGGGGTCAAGCGCCGCCGTGGGCTCGTCTAGCACCACGACTTTTCCATCCTTATAGAGAGCTCTGGCAAGCGCCAACTTCTGTTTCTCGCCACCGGAAAGCTCGATCCCCTTTTCCTGGACTCCTTTCATCAGCAGGGTGTTCTCTTTCTCCGGCAGGCTTTCCACCTTTTTCTCCAGGTCGACAAGCACCAGGGTGCGGTGCAGCCTGTCCCAATCAATCCGCCCATCCTCCGTCAGGGCCACGTTCCTGGCGATGGTGGTCGGCATGAGATAGATGTCCTGAAACACTACGGAGTAAAGGGAATAATAGTCTTCGATGTTGTAGTCCCGAATATCGTGCCCATTTACCAGAATCCTGCCCTGGGTGGGGGCGTATAGCCCACAGAGCAGTTTCACCATCGTGGTCTTCCCGGCTCCGTTCACGCCCACGATGGCCACTTTCTCCCCTTTCCGGATGGTGAAGTTCAGGCCGCTCAAGGTGTCCCGCTCCGCATTAGGATACCGGAAGCCCACCTGCTCGAACTGTATGGAACAGGTTTCCTCAGGCACAGGAAGCCCCTCTGTACGGTTGAATCTGTCCGGCATCTCCAGAAACTGCCGTATCTCTTCCGCTGTATAGCCAGACGACTTCAGCGCCACAAAACTCTTCATAAGACTAAATACCCACACGGAATACTGGGTGATGATGTTAAAATAAAAAATAAAGGAAGAAACCTCCATCTGCCAGGCAAACAGTTGATAGATCAATATTCCATACACCAGTCCGTCCCGGCAAAGCGTCAGAGCCAGCCCCGCCCAGTTAATAGCCATGCGATGGCTCTCTTCCCGACGGTACCAGAACACCCGGCTGCGCAAAAAATCGCCATACATCCCCTCCAGCCATGGTGCAAGATGAAACAGGCGGATGTCCTTTGCCACGCGATAATCACCTGCCTTGTTATTCAGATAGGTAAGGCGGCGGTCATACTCCGTCCACTTGTCCCTGTTCTGGTATTGCCATTTGGAAAAGGATGCCCCCACGAGATAGTCTGCAATGCCTGCCGCCAGCAGCACCGGTATGCTCCAGGGAATAACCCCAAACACAATGGCAGAATATATCAACAGGCCAAAGGCGGACGAGAATATATTCACAAGCTGGTCAAACATCTGCTCCGTACCTGAATTGCTGGAATATACGGCGTTCTTGGCTTTCTGGGCAAGCAGCTGGCCGGAGGGGTTCTCCACATTTTGATAGTCTGCCTCCATATTTTTTTCTGATATACATCCCAGGTACCGCAGGCGAACGAACATGGTATCATATTTTATCATGGCGACCGCATAGTTGTTCACTATTGCCAAGGCAAAAATCATCCCACAATAGGATAGAATATAAATCAGGAGGGAACCGCTCTCTGTCTGCCCTGCCGTGATTGATGTCATATATTTTGTCAGGTATGCGGTAAGTAGCGGAATTAGTATGTTGATGGGAATTCTTACTATTATTGCAGCAAATAAACCTTTATTAAACGCAAAAGACTTTGTGATTAAGAACAGAAGATTGTTTACCATCGTATGGGGTTTCTGCATAAACTCTCATCCTTTCATGCTGCTCTATTGCTCCCTGGCTTTGCCGCGCCGCAATGCCCAAGCCAGGGTATGTCCGGCTATAGCTACAATATACAGAAATTCTTTTGGATGTAAATATCATCTGCACAAGGGGTAATTTTCATGTACAAGAGGTTGCATCCTCTCACTCCGTCTTCCCCTCGAAAAAGAATTGATCCTGCCCTGCAAATACTTCCATTGTCATCAGAACACCTAACCGATACCAAAAAGTATCTTTAGTAAAATGTCTTACTTAAATTATAGTTACAGAATACTTCAACTCTCTGAAGAAAGCAATATGTCAAATTAGTTGAAGTTTTCAACTAATTTGACATATTGCTTTTTGTGGGAAATCATTATAGTATAGAAGACGTCAAAACAATACTTTGTAAAAGGAGAATTCAGTTATGAAAAACAAAAAGCAGCAACTCAAATCAGCACTATCCACCCTGGCGCTGGCCTTGGCACTTGCAGGCAATCTTGCTTTGCCGGGTACCCTGCCGGAAGATCCGAATCCTATCCTCCCGCAGATCCCTGTAGAGGAAGATGAGCCGGAGAGGGATGGGGATGATGGGATTCGGCCTTTGATAGATATAGATAAACCAAAAACAACAATTGGCCTAGTATAAAAATAGGCTGTCTGTCTATGCTAAATACTTTGTTTCACGTTGTTTTAATAACATGCTCAGATGAGAATCGTACATATAATCCGCCAATGATTCACTGATTTCAAAAGCTTTCCTCCAGTTCTGCCGGAAAAATTCGTATCTTTCCGGCTTTTCGGAGGCGGCTTCATAGGCATTCCATGCAATATGATAAAACAAATATCGGATACAGTTGATCCTGTAAAATGCCAAGTCCTTTCGGACAGTGGCTTCACTAAGCTCCATAGCATGCTCAAAACTATGGACATCCCCCAGATAGTCGCTATATCCCAATGCTACAAGATCATAGCCACAATTGACAGTATCCGTTCTTGCACAATTCTGTTCAACTGAAAAGAGCACTGCCTCATACCATTTCTTTGCTTCCTCCAGATTTCCCAATTTGTGATAAAGCTCCGCAATATCACTGGCAATGATAATCTCCTCACGCTGAAAAACCCACCACTTCATATCCCGACCCTCAAAATCAGGAACTGTACAGTACAGCGCCTCCAGCATCATTTCCAGGCTTTCCTGCAAAGCACTTTCTTTCTGCCATTTCAGGATTGCGTCAAAAAACAGCAACTCCTGCCTTACCTTTGGATACTCCGGATTTACCAGTTTACGAAATCTCTGTATCTCCCACTCCACATGCTCCCATTCATTAAATTCAATCAACTTGCTGATCTCCTGCCGCAACTTCAGAACCTCCAGGGAGTCCGTCTCCAGCAGGGGCATATTCCATTGCCCATACTTCCCGTACTGCTTCACCAGCCTCCTGTAATTCTCATAGGAGGGCTTATGGATGCCTTTCTCTATCTTTTCCAGCTGTCTGGGAGTGACTACGCGTTCATCGTCGTCATAGACTGCCTTTTCCCGGGACTTTCCGTAGAATGTCCTCAACATCTTCAGCACGCTCCCCGCGTCCCTGGTATTGTCTACGGAAATCCCCTGCCACATCCTGTACCCGGGATAGCCAAACCATTCATAAATCTCCTGGAACATCTCCCGAAACCGCCTGATCTGTTCCGGATATCCCGGTTGACACCCCGCTTCCCCAAAAAGTGTTTCCCGCATCCCGCACAGAGCATCCAGCAGCGGCAGCGCATGGCAATGCCCGCCATTCCTGCGCAGCAGTTCCAGGGCTTCCTGTCCTCTGACAGCTATGTCTTCCTCCGATATCCCCATATGAACCAGCGCGTCCGAAAATCTCTCGGACGCGTAAGCCAGTCTGATTCCGAAAACGGCCGCCTGGGGCATGATCAGCATCTTGGCGCCCTCGGTCCAGCCATGGCCCCCCGGATATTCCCACACGGCCTGCCACAGCACCCAGGCTTGCGCCGCTTCCGTCTCCCCGCCGCCTGCAAGCAGGGCGGCGCTGACCAGCAGAACCGCCTCCAGTTCCCCCGGAGACAGGACAAGCTTGCCTATTTGCTGCTCCCAGCCTGGCCGGACTGTGCATTCCAGCGCCTGCCTGGCTTTCTCCAGAACAACCCTGGCCCCAGTCCCGTTTTTCACAGGTATCCGGCTCCCGGCTTCTGCGGCGCTTTCCATATGTACCCGGGGACAAGCCCTCTCATCCCGCCGCCAGGCTTCCCCGGACTCCGCCATGTTCTGCGGCAGCATCAGAACGGCCTCCGCTTTCAGCAGAAACTGCTCTTCCAGCGGCTCCCGTTTGCCGCAGTTCTCCCGGTATTCCCGAATCTTCGCCACGGCCTGCTCCCGTTCGTCAGGCACCAGCAGACAGATGTCCTCCCGCAGCCGCCATCTGTCCAGATCCTCCCCCGAGGAGAGGGATTCAAAGTGCTCCGGCAAGATTCCCATCCGCAGCATCAGGGTGTCTCCTGCCAGCTTTGTCCACTGGGCCTTTCCTTTTTCCACCTTTTCCAGCGCTGTCCGGCTCATGATTCCGCAGGACAGGTCTTCCAGCGACAGTTTTCTCTTGCTTCGTTCCTCTCGAATAATCTGGCCATATGCCTTATTGTGCTCCAGTATGAATTCCTGCTCGATGATATATTCTATTTGTTCTTTCGTCTTCCTGGCTCCTTTCCCCTGGATACTTTGCACCTCAAACCACCTGCATTATGCTGCATTTTCAAAGTGTGCAAAGATTTTCTAAGGCTGTAAAGTACACAGCCTAAAGTGCCAAAAGCATGGCGTTGAAAATCTAAATTGCACACAGAAGAATGCTCAAAGGACGGGCATTCTTCCGGACTTGCACCAATTATTCATGACAACAGAACTGTGTTCTGTTGTATGTGCCGGCATGTCTGGAAGTGTGCCCCTCCATGTTTTCTCTTTCACCCGATCAGCACTTTCTTCCCCTCGAACGCAAAGCCATAACAGCGGATGCGCTCTGCAGGAATCCCCCGGGCCAGAAGCTGGGCGGCGTATTGTTTTTCCTCTATCTGCTTCAGCGCCGCCTGTACGGTATCTTTCAGAGTCTCCTCATCCTCCGGATCATGGACTTTAAACTCCAATATCATGGCATCCTCCAGATTCTTCGCCTCCAGTACCACATCGTATCTGCCAAAGCCACTTTCTCTGTTGGAATTAATGACATACCTGTTCTGCAGTTCCACCAGTAACCCAAGCACAAAGCCATGGTAAAACCGTTCCGGCTCTGCCCCCGACGGCTTCTTTCCGGTGTCGAAGTAGCTGAACATATTCAGGGCCATGCGGTTCATGTAGACATTCATGGCCTTTTTATCCCCCAGCAGCAGCGCCTTGATGAAATCACTGTAGTCTGTTTCAGCCTCCTTGAACCAGTCACGGACCATGCTCTGGAACATCAGCTTCACCTCCAGATTGGTGATGGTCAGTTCGTACTTTGGGTGTACTCCCTCCGGAATGTCAATGTAACTTTCATGGGAAAGGGCTTTCAGGTACCCGCTGGCCAACAGCAGGCTCCAGACCGCGCTTTCGTTTCCCTTTAGCTGGTTATACACAATCTGCTCGTCAATGGGCGACTGAATGGTTTCTCCCTGGAGCAATCCCTCGAACTTCTCTTTCACTGCCCGGCTTCCCTCTCGGATCAGCTTTCCCACCAGGCTGTTGGAACTGGTGTTGGCCCAATAGGTTCCATATCTTCCTTTATCTAAAAAATTTATGATAGACCAGGGATTATAGATATCTTTGTGCTTCCCGAAAATATATCCGTCATACCAATGCCGCACTTTCTCTTTCTCTGCGGAAAGTCCGCATTCCTCCAGAGCCGCAAACACTTCTTCCTCTGTAAAGCCGAAAGATGTGACATATTTATCTGAGGTAGATGTTACTACTTCAAGATTATTCACGTCAGAGAAGATAGACTCCTTACTGACCCTTGTAATACCTGTCATAACCGCCCTCTCCAGCCAGGGATTGGTCTTAAAAGAAGAATTGAACAGGCTTCTGGTAAAGCCTACGATCTCTTCCCAGTATCCTCCCACATAAGCTTCCTGCATGGGCGTGTCGTATTCATCCAAAAGGATAATCGCTTTCTTTCCATAATAGCGGTACAGATAATCGGACAGCTGGTACAGCGCCAACGTGGCATCGCTGTCGCTGATTTCCACTGCCAGGATTCTGTCAAAAAAGGCCCTGTCTGTGTCCGTCAACACATCGCTGTCTTTCAGAAATAAGTATTTTACATACAGATTGTTCAGGAGCCGGTTCATTTTCTCCCTTGTGGTCCTGTAATCCCTTTCTTTCATATTGGCAAAGGAAAGGCTGATCACCGGATACGTCCCCTGAAGCTTTCTGTACTTCTCATCTTTCCAGATGGAAAGGCCCTGGAACAACTCCCCATGCCCGGCGTAGTCCACGGAAAAAAACTGCTCCAGCATGCTCATGTTCAGGGTCTTACCGAAGCGCCGGGGGCGGGTGATCAGCGTCACATCATCCTTGCTCTCCCACCATTCCCGAATGAATTCTGTCTTGTCCACATAAAAACAATCATTTGTAATCACTTTCGCGAAATCCTGTATGCCGATTCCTACTGTCCTTGCCATAAGCACCTCCCATTCCATCGTCACCAATGCTGTCTGTCCTGTTCAGTATAGCAGTTTGGCAGATAATTTACAACCTTGCAAGAGTTCTTAACGCGTATTTATCCACTGCTTTAAAAAGTCAGGACAAGCACATTAGAATTCCCGATTTTACCTCACCCTGCCCCGGTATTCCCCGGGCGTGATTCCGAACTGTCTCTTAAATACCTTTACAAAATAACTCTGGGAGGAGTACCCCAAATACAGGGCGATTTCCGCAGCGGATTTCTTCGTGACAGCAAGCAGCCGCTTTGCCTCCTCCATTTTCATGGATGTCATATAATGGCCAACTGTCTGCCCTGTTTCCTCCTGGAATCGCTTGCATAAATAGGTGCGGTTCATGCCCAGGACTCGGGACAAATCCTCTGTAGAAATGTTCTCACCCATATGCGCCAAAAGATAGTGTCTTGCGCTACGGATCAGCGCAGATCCGTTTCCTCCGCATTTCGCCGCCTCTACCCGGCGGGTGAATTCCAGAAGCATCTGTACATTCAGGCGGGCCAAGTCTTCCAATGCATTTAAAAGTTCTGCTTTCTGGATAAAGTTATCGCTGAGGGAAAAAGCGGTCTCCGGATCCAGGCCGCCCCGAATGGCCGCCCGGCTCACCAATGTGGCTGTGCAGACGATGAGATTCTTCTCCTGCCGCAGGGCACTGTGGGCCATCACGCCTGCCCTGCCCTCCACAGGACGCTTGAAAATTTCCCTGATCTCATCCACTTTTCCATGCTCCACACAGGAAAGCATATGCTCTTCCAGTTCCATGGTGTTGTGCTGGAATCGCTCCGGCGCTTTCTGTTCCGATGAATAAAGTACGCCGGGGGAAAGTTCGAGCAATGGCTCCCCGCCGATGATCAGGGAGGACACCTCCTGCTTCTCTCCATTGATGAAATACTGGATGGTACATAGGATCTGGAGAAAGTTCCGCAATGGGTATGCGGGCACAGAGGCAAAATAGTTCACCAGTTCTTCCGTGCGGTTTATGGGCTCCCCCATATGCCGCAGGATGCGGGCCGCATGTTCCCGGTTTACAGCCGACTGCGCCACAGGCCCCATGACCAGCGCCACGTCCGCTGCCCTGACCCGAAACAAGCCGTAAAACAGGAAGTTCTCATCCATGTAATAGCTGACATCCCCCTGATTTTTAAAAATATTCTGCTCCTCCGTTATGGCAAAATCCGGGCTGAATTTCATGTGGTGGTATAGCTTTTGAAATTTGCCGTTTACATAAGTGCGCACAGCTACTCCCGCTAAGGACGCGAGAGAATTTGCCAGATATTCGTAATCCATGGTACCCTCCCTGTTGCTGTAAGCAATATGCCTGCTGCCGTCAAAAATCCAAAGCGCGGGTTTTATGAATGTGAGCGTCAGGTTAGATGCTCCCTGTAGCATCCAACCGCACAGGCGGAAATATTTTATGCAGATTTTACTATAAAACAGACAAAATTACAATACGCATACATAAAAATGCTTTATGATAGTTTATAAGAAGAAAAGAGCGCGCAGGGGGCATGATTTCCGCCAGCAATGTGCCAAAGCTGCAAAGCTGACTTTACACTATGCTTGCACGGACATAAGGCCGCGTTCCGCGGCTTAGGGAATGCTGCCAGGGCCGCTGCCAATGTGCCCAAGAAACCCATACCGCTTACCGCGCCGCAGGATGGAGGCCCCGTCAGCTTGCTGCAGGGTAAGTGCTCCAGAGAAAGAGAGGTCCCTTATGGAACAGACAAAGAAGAAGTGGCAATGGCTTCCGAAGAGCAAAATTACCAGCGACAATGTCACCGCCAAAGAGAAATGGCTGGGGTATCTGGCAGGTCCTGCCGGGGCGCTGCTGTTAAACGCGGTGCTGGCCTCCTACCTCAATGTCTATTATACCGATGTGCTGAAACTCACCGGCATCTGGGGCGGCGCCTTTCTGGCACTGTTTCCCATTGTCAGCAAGATCATTGACGCGGTGACCAATGTGGTCATGGGGCAGATCATTGACCGTACCCGCACCGGACAGGGCAAGGCCCGCCCTTGGCTGCTGGTCAGCGCCCCTTTAGTGGCAGTCACCGGCATCCTGCTTTTTACGGTTCCCCGGGCAGGTCAGACTGTGCAGGCTCTCTGGGTCATGCTCTCCTATAACCTGTTCTATTCTTTCGCCCTGACTATCTATAACATGAGCCACGGCCTAATGGTTCCTCTTTCCACACGAAATACGGAACAGAGGGGCGGCCTTTCCGTTTTCAACAACGTGGCTTCTGTCATGATTTCCGGAATCATCGTGGCGCTGATATTCCCCATGGTGGTGCTCCCAGCCTTAGGAGTGGATCAGGCAAAGTGGATTGGTGTCATGTCCGCTGTCTCCGCCCTGGCCCTGCCCCTTACTTTGGTAGAATATTACTTCACCAGAGAGCGCATCACCGAGGAGAGCGCGGACGCTCCCCCGGAAAAGGTCTCCATGGCCGGACAGCTGAAAGCCGTGCTGACAGATCGATACTGGGTGGTCATCATTGCCTACTTCCTCATCTATACATTCGGGGCCAATATCAAGAACATGTCTTTGGTGTACTACTGCAATTATGTGCTGGGCACCTACAATGACGGCGTCACACAGACCCTGGTCTCCGTCATCGGCGGCATCCCCATGGGCATCGGCATTTTCGCCGTGTGGCCCCTGGCCAAAAAGTTCGGCAAACGGAATGTGACCGCCGCAGGCTTTGTGCTCTATGTCCTGGGCGGCCTGGTCTGTATGCTGAATCCAAAGAGCATGGCGGTGGTGCTCGTAGGCCAATTCATCAAAAATATCGGGGGACTGCCCTGCGCCTATGTGTTCGCGGCCCTTATGGCGGATGTGCTGGACCACATGGAATGGAAATGCGGGCACAGGGTAGACGGCTTCTCCGCCTCCATGCAGTCCATCATCATCACCGTATGCGCCGGCCTCTCCAACGGCCTGTTCAATTTGCTGCTGTCCAGGGCAGGGTATGCTGCGCCGGAGCTCATTGACGGAGCGACCGTGGCCGCAGTGCAGAACCCAGCCACCCAGAACGTCATTACCGGATGCTTTCTGGGGGTGGAAATTTTTACTGGCGTCATCCTCATCGTCCTGCTTCTGTTTTTGAACGTGGAAAAGGTGATACATAACGAACAGGCGGAGATTAAGGCCAGGCAGGGGAAGCTGTAGACAGACGCGCTTTCACGGTTTCCATTAAAAGGCGGATATGTTCTCCAGTATCTAAAAATTTATTATACGAGGTAAAAGATTGAAAATTGAAAATTTTCAATCCCAAGTTTGTGTCTGCGCGGCATCCACAAACTTGACATGCGCAAAAGGCCGCGCAGAAATGGGGTTAAACATGGAAAAAATCAGATTAGACGGTACCAGGTTTGTAAACGAAAGCGGAAAGCAGGTGCTTTTCCAGGGTGTCAATGTACTCCACCGGGGAAGAGAAAACGGACATCTCTACCCGGACCTTGATAAGGCCTTTCCTTTCTTCCGGGAATCGGGCTTCAACCTGCTGCGCCTGGGGATCTTCTGGGACGGCGCGGAGCCTGCCCCGGGCAGAATCGACCTGGAGTATCTGAACAAGGTAAAGGCCGTGGTGCGGACAGCGGAAAAATACGGCATCTACATCCTGCTTGACATGCATCAGGATCTGTTCGCCCAGAAATTCATTGACGGCGCACCGGACTGGGCCTGCCTGGACGAGGGGGCCTACCACCCGGAAAACTGTAATCTATGGTATGAGGCTTATCTCAAAAGCGATGCCATCATAAAAGCCGCCGACAATTTCTGGGCAGATAAACCCGCATCGGACGGCAGAGGCCTGCTGCAGCACTATGAGGCCATGTGGGAAAAAATCGCAGAGATTTTTCACGACTGCGACAATGTGATTGGCTTTGAGCCCATGAACGAGCCTTTCATGGGCAGCCTTGCCAGAGAATCCTTTGGCGCAGCCACCCGGCGGATGATGGAAAAATACCCCTCCTTTGACATGAGCCATCCCGAGACTATCCCCCCGGAGCAGGCCGGAGAATTCATGGGGCTGGTGGGAGAGAAATTCCTGGCGTTTGACCGCACCACCCTGATGGATTTTTACCGCCGCATGCAGAGAGCCATCCGAAAGTACAGCGACAAACCTGTGGTCACAGGCGGGAATATCTATTGCAGCACGGATGTGCCCACCGGCATCGAGAGGCTGGACGACGGCCTGCAGATTTATGCCCCTCACGGCTATGACTCCGTGGTGGATTCCGACCGGTATGAGAGTTTTAGCAAAGAAAATGTGGAGCGGATTTACCGGGGAAAACGGGCAAGCCAGGACAGGCTGGGACTCCCTGTCATTGCCGCGGAATGGGGCGCGTTCCCGTCCAGGGAATTCACCAATGACCTGATTGCCCACATGAACGAAATCATAGAAGAAAATTTATGGGGAAGCGCCTACTGCGAATATCGTCCCGGCATGGAGACAGACCCTAACTTCACAGCTCTGCGCAGAGCCTATCCCATGGAGACTGCCGGAACTTTAAAAAGCTACCGCTATGACAGACAGCGGCAGACCCTGACCATTACCTACGATGCCGCTGCCCAAAAAGAGACCGTATTGTTCCTCCCCTTTGTGCCGGGTTCTTTCTCCGGTGAGCAGTCCCTTTCCCACCGGGAGGAGCCAATGGGAGGCGGGAGCTGCCTGTGCTTTGTCCAAAGCAAGACGCCCGGCCAGGTTACATTGCAAATTGCAAAATAAGCGTGAACGGAATGAAGATTTTTAAAGCACGCAAGAGAGCGCATAGCACAACTCTTTCGTATGCGGACGAAAACGCCAAAAGCATGGCCCTTGAAAGTCTAAATCATTCCGAAAAGAATTCCCAAGCGAATAAGATTCGGCGAAAGGACAGACTATGAACGCCATACGATTGAAGACAGAATATCTTTACAGCCCTGTAGGCATAGACATTGACAGACCCCGGCTTTCCTGGAACTGTGAGAGCGGGACATTGCAGAGCGCCTATCAGCTCCTTGCCGCAGACGATTGCGGCACCCTCCTCTGGGACAGCGGCAAAGTCGCCAGTTCCTCCATGCAGGCTGCCTGGACCGAGAAAGCCGTAGCGCCCAGGACAAAGGTCCTGTGGAAAGTGCGCCTCTGGGACGAAAGTGACACCCCCGGGGCCTGGGCGCAGTCCACCTTTGAGACAGGCCTGCCCAAGAGCGCCCCCTGGGACGCCCGGTGGATTTCCGGGAATTACGCACATAAGAAAAAACTGCGCTATCCTGTGGACTGTTTCCGCAAAATTTTCACAGTAACCCCCCTTGCATCCGACTGCCTCAAAATCATCCAAAAAGCCCGGCTCTACATCTGCGCCTGCGGCCTGTACGAGGCAAAACTAAATGGGAAAAAGGTGGGAGACTTTGTTCTGGCCCCCGGCTACACGGATTACCGCAAAAGAGTCCAGTACCAAACCTATGACGTCACAGGACTCCTGCGCACCGGGGAAAACAGCCTCACCGTGCAATTGGCAGACGGTTGGTACCGGGGCAGCTGCGGCGCATGGGGCCTGCGGAATCAATACGGCACACAGACGAAATTCATGGCACAATTAGAGCTTACAGACGCAGACGGGAATCTCTCCCGCATCTGCACCGATGAGAGCTGGCAGTGGTCCAACGACGGCCCCATCCGCTTTGCGGACAATAAGGACGGCGAGGAAGTGGACGCCAGGAAAGCGCCCTCCTACTGCGGCATCCCCCGGGTGTGCAGCCACCCGGTCATTCCCAGCGCCTCCAACAATGTGCCCCTGACCGAGCATGAGACCCTGCACCCGTCCCTCGTTACTGCCCAGGACGGCACTGACTCGGACACCACTACCGCCACCCCCGCCCCTGACACTGTCCGGGGCGGCAAAGCCCTCCTTGACTTTGGCCAAAATATAGCGGGCTACCTGGCCTTTTCCCTAACTGCCAAAGCCGGGCAGAAAATCCGGCTGCGCTTCGGAGAAATGCTGGACGAAAAAAGCGAATTTACCCAGAAAAATATCCAGTGCTCCAATAAAAAAATCACCACCCCCCTGCAGGAGATACACTACACCTGCAAAGAGGGCCATAATGACTACAAGACCACATTCGCTATATTCGGATTCCAATATGTGCTGATAGAAAGCGATTTCCCCATAGACCCCCGGACCTTTACCGCCATCGCCGTCTACTCAGACTTAGAGCGCACCGCATGGTTTGAAAGCTCCCACCCTCTTTTGAACAGGCTGTTTGACTGCACCCTCTGGAGCGCCAAAAACAACCACGCCGACCTGCCCACCGACTGTCCCACCAGAGAACGCCATGGCTGGACAGGAGACGCCCAAATTTTCTGCCAGACCGCAAGCTTCCTCTTCGACTATGCCGCCTTTGCCAGAAAATACCAGAGAGACCTGACAGATGTCCAGCGCAGAAACGGCTGCTTTCGCCAGATCGTGCCCATGGGCGGCGTGGACGCCTATATGAACGCCATGGACGGCTCCGCAGGCTGGTCCGATGCCGGCGTGTTCATCCCCTACACCATTTTCAGGCAGTATAGGGATCTGGCTATCCTGGAAGACAATTATGAAGCCATGTGCCGCTACATGCGCTACAAAGCAGGCACCCTGGGCAGGCACTATCTCACCTCCCTGCCCACAGGCATAGACCGAAAATACCGCAAATCCATCTGCAACTTCGGCCAGTCCTACGGCGAGTGGGCAGAGCCGGCAGATGTAAAGCCTTTCCAGGTCTCCGATTTCATCTCGCCTCACCCGGAGGAGTCCACCGCCTACCTGGTGCTGCTGGCACAGCGCATGTCGGAAATCGCAGCCCTGCTTGGGCATCCCGGGGACAGCAGCGAATTCGACCGCATAGCCAAAAAGGCCAAAGAGGGCTACAGACATCTGGTGGAAACAAAAAAGCACAGCCTGGACACAGACCGCCAGGCAAAGCTGGTGCGCCCCCTGTATCTAAAGCTGCTGGACGAAAGACAGACAAACTATGCCAGGAAGCGGCTGTTGGAAGCGCTGGAGCATTACGGCTGGCGGCTGGGCACCGGCTTCCTCTCCACGCCCTTTATCCTCTATGTGCTGACTGAAATAGATGTGGAATACGCCTACAGACTGTTAGAAAACGAAGAGATCCCCGGCTGGCTTTCCATGCCGAAAAACGGCGCCTCCACCATCTGGGAGAACTGGGAGGGGCCCGGCGCAGGGGACAAAGCAGCCTCCCTGAACCACTATTCCAAAGGGGCAGTGTTCCAGTGGGTCTTCGACACCATGTGCGGCATTCGGGTGGACGGCGAGAACCATTTCACCATCGCCCCCAGGCCCGGCGGACATTTCACCCATGCAAAGCTTTCCTATAACAGTGTCTACGGCATGGTGGAAAGCGGATGGGAAAAGACTCAGACCGGGCTGGAATTTTATGTGACAGTTCCCGCCGGCTGCACCGCGCTGGTGCGCCTGCCCGACGGGAGCCAGCGGGTGCAGGGTGCGGGAGCCAAGGCCTACCACTCCGCAGCCCAACTCTAAATTTCCTCTGCATTTCGGATAGCTGGCCGGACAGTGAACGCGGAAAGTCCACTGCCACCAACTCATCATGGCTGCCGTCCTGCACGATGCGCCCGTCCTTAATGACGATAATCTCGTCTGCATTCTGGGCAGGGGACTTAAGACGCCTAACAGCAAAATCCTGCGCATTTCGGCAAACTTCTGGTTCCGGCTTGTCCGGGTTATGGAAAGGTCGTTCCACAAATCAGCCCCTGCCCCGCGGCAAAGCCGCGAAGCCGGGGCTAAGGCAGTTCCCGGCGCGGGAGCTGAGATTTCCCGATTTAGCGCTTTTGTAATACTCTGCATTTCTTTCTGTTGCAGGCGATGCCGTATTTCAGGATGGTTTCCAAGCCCTCCTGACGCAGGGCTTCCTCATAGCCTGTTTTCTCTATCTGCTCCAGGGCGTCCCGGCAGCCTTTTTCCAGGAATTCATAAGGAGAAGATTCTTTTGAGGGCTTTTTTCCGCTGTCGGGATATTTCACCTCTATCACAATGCCGATGCTTTCCTCTTCGCTTTCTACCAAGATGTCGCTGTAGCCATCGCCGGATTCCGCATTGGAGCGGATGTACCAGTCTTCCCGGTGGCTCAGCAGCCCCAGGAGGATTCCGTGGTAGAAATTCTCTTTCTTGTTTTTGCGCACGCTGGTGTCCCGGATACTGATCGTGCGGGACAGGTAGGCGTTGAACTGTCTTTCCGCCGCTTCCGCGTCCCCCCTGGCGAATGCGTCGCAGAACGCGTCCAGTGCGGGCGTGTCCTTGCGGGCTTCTTTCTGGAACCATTCCAGGATCTGGTCAATGAAAATCCTGCGTATTTCAAGGTTGGGGATAGCCAGGTCGTAGGTTTCACCGTCCTCGCTGCCCCGCTGCGTCAGGTATCCGGTGGTAAAGAGGACGCTCCAGAGGTTGTCGACAGAGGCGTAGAGGTCCCGGTAGGTCAGCTCCTGGTTGATTTTTTTCGGAATGGATTCTCCGTCGACCAGTCGTTCCAGCTCCTTTCTGGTGCCTGCCTTTGCCATGTCGATAAAGTTCCGGATGATGTCGTTTCCGCTGGTGTTGATCCAGAATGGCTTGGGAAGCGCGTTTGGTTCCGAACGGAGCAGGTCGATATAATTTATGACATCCCATGGGCAGTAGACATCCACATTGCCGAACCGGTATCCGTCATACCATTCCTTGATCTGATCAAATTGATTGCCATAGCCGTAATACTCTGCCATAGCCCGGACTTCGTTGTCAGTAAATCCAAATCTTTCATCAAACCGTATATTTGTTATGGAAAAAACATTTAAGTTGTTCAGCCCGGTGAATATGCTCTCCTTGGAAACCCGCAGGCACCCTGTCAGTACGGCAAATGCCAGGCTGTGGTTGCTCTTCAGGGCCTGGCTGAAAAGATTTCGGATGAGGCCCACCATTTCATCGTAGTAGCCGAAATGCTGCGCTTTGTCTAACGGCACATCGTATTCGTCGATCAAAAGGATTGCCTTTTGGCCGTAATGCCTGTGCAGAACTTCGCAAAGGGTCAGAAGACTGGAGGCAAGCGTTTCACCGGACATACTGAAAAACTGTTCGCAAGAGGTATCAATGGTGACCAGTTTCTCATAGGATTCCTTTTCACGAGCGGTAAGCGCATGGCTGTCCAACAGGAACTGAAAGCGCATGGCTTCCTTTCCGATGGTGGTACGGAGCATGCCAAGGGCGGTTTTGTAATCATTGCCGCTTACGTCTTTCAGGGTAATGGAGATCACGGGGTACTGCCCCATGTGCTTCTCACAAAGCTGCTTCTCCCCATGGATGGCAAGCCCTTCAAAAAGCTGTGGGTCGCAGCCGTATTCAAAGAAATATTTCAGCATGTTCATGTTAAGGGATTTGCCGAACCTTCTGGGACGCGTGAACAGGCTGACTTCGCTATAGTTTTCCAGAATATCCTTTATCAGGCCGGTCTTGTCTACATAGTAAAAACCCCCTGTACGGATTTTTTCAAAATTCTCAATGCCGATGGGCAGTTTGACTCTTGTGTTCATGGCGGCTCCTTTCTGGAATTGAACCGGACTTTATGACTTTATTTTACTATAAATTAAGGGGATTCACAAGCCTGAAAAGGGAAGCTTTCCACCTGCTTTCCGCTGCTGCACATACTCCAAAGATTTCCACTTGACAGCCGGCGCCTGGGGGACTATACTTGTTTTCATAAAAAAGAAAAAGGAGGCAGTGTATGTTAAGCTTGGTGTGTGTGGAGGAATCCGTCAACTGAACAGTGGGGAAAGGGCGGTTATGTCAGCTTTTGGGGATAACCATGCCTTTTATCTGCCTTGTCAATGCTTAACATATACTTCTTTTTGGGGAAATATTTGGGACTGTACATGAAAAGCATAGCCTGATTGGGCTGTGCTTTTTTGATTCATGAGCCGCCGCACAGAATGCGGCGCTTGTCTGCATTCCCTGTTTCCTGATATCCACCGGCCACGGAAGTAGTATGCCTTGCAGAGGGCAGATGCAACCGTGGCCGGTTTTTGTTTGAGCGGGCAGGGAAATGATTCCCCGCCCCGCTTGACAGCATCTTTCAAGTGCTTTGGCGCTTTGGGAGTAATATCGGGCCGCCAGCCTGATAAATTGCAGCAAAAAACCAACCGGGAGAATGTGAACATGAATATCATCGAGACAAACAAACTTACCAAAACCTACCGCAGATTCATAAAGCCGGAGGGCCTCTCCGGCAGCATCAAGAGTCTCTGGAAGCGGGAATACGAGGAGAAATCCGCTGTCCGGGATTTTGACTTTACCCTGAAAGAGGGGGAATTCATCGGCCTGATTGGGCCCAACGGCGCCGGAAAGACCACGCTGACGAAGATGCTCACGGGCATCATCGCACCTACCAGCGGGAACATCAGTGTCCTGGACTTCTACCCAAATGACCTGAAAAACGAATTCAAGCGCCAGTACGCGGTGGTCATGGGCCAGAAGAGCCAACTTTTTTTCGAGCTGACCGCAAACGATACCCTGCGGCTGTTCAAGGAGATTTACGAGCTGGACGAAAGGCAGTTCCAGGAGACGAAAGCGTATTTTACGGAACTGTTCGGCGTGGGGGAGCTGATGGACGTGCAGGTGCGCACCCTCTCTCTGGGGGAGCGGATGAAGATGGAGCTGATGGTGGCGCTGCTGCACAATCCGCGTATTTTGTTCCTGGATGAGCCCACCATCGGTCTGGATGCCATCGCCTCCAACCAGATACGGAAATTCCTAAAGCAGGTGAACCGGGAGAAAGGAACCTCCATTATCCTGACTTCCCACTATATGGAAGATATTGCAGCGCTTTGCGATCGTTCCGTAGTCATCCATCACGGCTGCAAGGTCTACGACGGCAGGACGGATGAACTGTTCGCCAGGTACCAAAAGAATAAGAAGATTACAGTGACGTTTTCCCGGGAAATCTTCCCGGCAGAGGGCCTGTCCCCGGAAGAGCAGCTTCCGGTGGGAAGTCCTCCGGAGAGACAGCCTATCTTCGGAGGACAGCTTCACCTTGGCGGACAGTCCATCTCCCGAGGACAGTTTCCCCTTGGCGGACAGTCCCTCTCCGGAGGACAGCTTTCCCCTGGCGGACAGCCTCGTTTTGCGGGTCAACTTCCGTTCGGCGAAGTACTGGAAAGGACGCCCCACAAGCTGGTGTTCCTGGTGCCGAGAGAGTCCGCCAGCGCAGCCCTTGCCGCCATCATGCCCTGGAACCCCACGGATATCTCCGTGGAGGAGGACGAAATCGGAACTGTAGTAGAACGGATTTATCAGGAGGGCGCCGAATATGAAGACTAATCTTTTGTCAGTTTACCGAAAATACCGGGAAGTGGCGTACCTGCATCTAAAAGCCCAGATTGCCTGGCGGGCGGACGTGATCTTCAACATGCTGTTCACCATTTCCAAGATCCTGTTCGCCTATCTGCTCTGGGGAATGGTTTTCCGGCAGAAGAGTCTGGTGGCCGGATTTACGTTCCACGGGATGCTGTCCTATTACATCCTCAGCTCCTTTCTGTCCCAGCTGGAAATGTCAAATGGCATCAGCGGAGAGATCTGTGCCCGCATCCGCAACGGCACTTTTACGAATTACATGCTGCTGCCCTTAAGCGCACAGGGATATTTCATCGCCATGGAGGTGGGTGTGGTGCTCTTTTACCTGAGTTTCGACTTCCTGGCGGCAGTGGTGTGGATCTTCCTGTTCCGGATCCGGTTCGTATTTACATCGGATCCCCTGATCATGGCCTGCGCGTCAGGGATGGTTCTGCTGGGGCTTCTGTTCATGGTACAGCTGAATTTCTACCTGGGAATACTGACCCTGAAATATGAGAATATCGACACTTTTCTGATGATCAAGAGCAACCTGGCGGCGCTGGTCACCGGAACCATCGTGCCGTTGGCCTTATTTCCGGAGACAGTGGTGAATCTGATGCGCCTGCTGCCCTTTTACTATGTGACATATCTGCCGTCCATGCTGTTTACCGGGCGCTGCCAGGAGGAGGCGCTGCCAGGCCTTTTGGTTCTGGCAGGGTGGTGCCTGTGCCTGCAGCTTGTGATCGCGTTTACCTGGAAAAGCTATCGGAAGAAATATGACGGGGTGGGAATATGAGAAAAAGAGGAAGAAAGAATCTGAGAATATTGCGGGAGCTGGTGCGCATCCGGTTTCAGGGATTGATGATGTACCGGCTGGGGTTCTTCGGGCCGTTTTTCGTGGACGGAAGCCTGTTTGTCATACAGCTATTGGTTTTTGGGGCGGTCTATTCCAATGTGGAGCGGATCGGCACCTGGGGCCAGGGGGAGATGATTCTGTTCATCGGAACTTTTTCCCTGATCAATGCAGTGGGCATGGTGTTCTATTTCTTCGGAATCGTGCAGCTGCCGGAAAAGATCCGGGGAGGGGGACTGGATCTGTATCTCACAAAGCCGGTGAGCCCGCTGCTTCGGCTTACCTTTGAAAAAATCAATCCCGGCTCCATTCCCCTGCTGCTCATGAGCCTGGTCATCATCGGATACGGCATCCGCAGGGCAGAAATCATGGTGAATGCCGGAGGGATTTTTCTCTATCTGGGCTGGGTGGCTCTGATGATGGTGCTTCATTATGATATGATGGTGCTGATCCGGTGCGTCTGCTTCTTTCTGGTGACCAATGCCAGGTTGGAGCAGCTGGAGGAAGCGGGGCTGGATCTGTGCATGAAGCTGCCGGGCATTGCCTTTTACGGTATCTACCGTGTCATTTTCTGCTTCCTGCTGCCCTATGGTCTTATGGCCACTCTGCCGGTGCAGTGCATCCTGGGAGAAATGGGGTGGCGCACCGCCCTGGAGGGGTGCGCCGTAGCTGCGGCATTTACCGGGCTGACGGCTTTTGTATGGAAGCAGGGACTGCGGCGTTACAACAGCGCCAGTTCCTGAACAGATTTCCGCACCTTATATATTGTAAAAACGCCGTAAATACAATGTCCAAGCATAAAGCGGATGCCTCGTTATATAAGGTATCCGCTTAGCTTAAATTTGATCAAACTATCAGCTTCTCTATACTCTCTTTCGCAAGGCCGATATATCCCTGCCTCTCGCTTTCCATGAATAATTTTGCCTGAGAGTATCCACTAGTCTTTCTGTTTCTCAGATATTTTGTTCAGTTGTTCGGTAATCTGCTGTATATATTTCATTTGGGGGTTCCTTTCCAAAAGCTGATTCATCCATCTACCAGCAACGATACCAACTTAATTCCGCCGCGTTTTGACTTATTATATCCCAATGCATAACGCACGCTTTCCGGAATATAATATTCACCGTCTGCCTCCTTTAAATAGCCATATCTTTCCAGCGCCTTTTGCTCCTCGCTCCCCAACCTGTCCATAACGCGCTCATTTAAAGGAACCTGTTTATCTTCCTGCTTCACTTCCCTTAAAATCTGAAAACAGTTCTTCAACTGATGGATTTCCTGCTCCACCTCCTCCAGTTTCTGGTCAGAGCATTCCTTAACAGCCTTTCTCATGTCCTCCGGGCTCAAAAAACGGTCGTAATACTGTACCCGTTCCACATTGCTGTCTGCTGTGGCAAATTTCAGAAAACGGACAATGTCCCTTGCCTGCAATTGTCCGTTGAAATCAGAAAGAGAGGCCAGCACCCAGCGGACGGTTATAGCATTTTTCGATGCATCGGAACCCATTTTTTTGCCCCATAGTTTGGTCAGATTCTGCTCCAGCACCGCCCGGGTCGCATTGTTCAAAGGGAAATCATCCTCCCCCCACTGCACACCGCTCATTTTCGCAGCTCTGTCGGCCATCTTCCAGGCCAGCATCAGCGCATCTTTCTGTGACCATGTCAACTCAAATCGCTGGTATTGGTCTCTGAACTGTGCGAGATTGGCATTCACCGCCAGTTCCGCAATATCCTTTCTTACAAATATGATAATTCCTGCATGATCAATCTGATATTCATATAGACGATTGATCAGCCCTCTGCACAATGCCCTGATTCCATTTTTTTCCGCATCGTCTTTCATAACGTTACGGAAAAGCGTTTCCAGGCCGTCTATCAAAAAAACTGCTTTCTTATGAATCCCTCCCAGATAGGCATCCAGTTCGTTCCAGGAGTTTATATTTTGGAACATCCCCAATATAATCTCGTCCCACAGATCCTGCCATTCGTTTTCTCCGCTCATCCTGCTGATAGCATACCTGACTTTTCTTTCATTCTGGGACAAAATATCTGCATCTGTCTTCATTGCCTGCAGACTCTCAGTGCAGTATTGTCTGCAGGCGGCCAGAAGCGGCTGGAAGTGTATCCTGTCCTCTGAACACAGCACTGGACAGATTACCACATCCTCAGTAATCTGGCTTTTTTTATCTAATATCTTCAGAAAATTATCCCAATTTTTCGAGCTGAGAAGCTGCTTATACAAGTATGTCTTTCCTGACCCTTTCGCTCCCAGCACATTGATTTTGGGAATTTCTCTGGTAAAACTCCCCAACTGCAGAACGGATTTCGTTGCCAGTAAATTTGAATAATCTGCCCCTTCTGCTGTCACATTTTCAGTGGCAATCCTGTGCAGACAGCTTTTAAGCCTTGCTATAGTCTTCTCATCATATTTTGGAACAGTCCCTTTCTCTCTGCCACGAAACATTTCCAATACGAGATTTCGAATCGGATCCGTCACCCTGGGTTCAGAATTCAGGTTCTCACAAATCTGGTTTAAATTGCCCAGATGAATCATTTTGTCACTTTTCTCAATTTCTATGACGGCATCTACCTGCATGATAGAATCAGCAATATCCTCTCCGCCTCCACACCTGTCTCCCTGTAAAAGTACATCGTATACATCATCCCTTTCCTTTCCCTGGAAAGTTTCTTTCATGACCATAGTCAGCAGGATATTTGTTACACCGTTTCCTTTTTGCTTCCCAATCTGCTGCAATAGCAGATGCGTACCGTAAACAGACTGATTTGAAGTAGAGGTAATAAAGAATTTTGATACTCTCGGGTCGAACAGAAACGGCGCAGAATATTCGCTGATTCCTGCCCTCAAATCCACCAGGACCATATCCACACCCAGTTTCGCGCCCAGCTTAGACAATACATCCACTATGATATATTTATTGCTTTCGCCAGCCATAATCCGCTCCGGGTTGGCATAAATGTCGAATAATTGTTCTTCTCTCCGATAAGTGGGAAGAAAATATTGAGAAACTTCCATCTTATCTGTGTGAAAAGTCAATAAGGAATTTTCCACCTCATGGCTGATATTTTCTATCACCTCATCATCCTCCCCTTTTGCTCCAATAATGGAGAGGATGTCCAAGTAACTGATGGACACGCTTCCGTTCTGTTCCTGTCCCAGCCATGTCAGTCCAGGTGCCTCTATGTCACTGTCAACAATCAGAACCTTTTTGCTGTCCTGGAATTCCTGTATCATATTCCGGACGAATGCTATCATGGACAGCGTTCTTCCCACCCCGCCTTTATAGGAGTGGAATGCGGTTACCGGCACACCTTCCTCCTCCAGGGCTTTTAATGCTATGTTATTCTCATTATTTACATACAGGAATTCCTTGAATAAAGGCTGCGGAAGCGCCTCTGTTCCTGCTTTTTCCTCTGATTTCTCCCATAAAACGGTTATTCTTGTCCGCGTTGTTTTTATTACAATTTCATCTTCTATAAAGTATTGCCTGAATAGCTTCTTTAGATAGGCTTTGCCGTTCTGCTTTGTTTTTTCCGTAATGTCTTTTACACAGAGAATCAGTTCCCTGCTGTACATTTCAATGCCCAGCCACTCTTTCGGCCAGTTTGCTTTATCCAACAGCAAAGTGCGCTCTATGTCCTGCCATGTATATGCTATCAAAATCTCTTCACTCATATCCGGCTCCGCTTTCTCCCTTCCAGTTCATGCAATAATCGCAATGCCCCCAGCATATTCTCTTCTACCAGTCTCCCCGCTTCATTTGCTTTCTTAATGTTGATTCCATACCTCCACATTTCCTGATACTGTCCCGGCGGTATGCTTTCTCCGTGTTCACTTTGTAACACAGGAAACTCGCATTTTTCTTCCAGGCCCAATTCTTTCAGTATCTTCTTGATATTGTGCAGAAGTACTCTATATTTATCCGGCATCCGGGAGTACATGAAACATCCCTCTCTCAGCATCAGGTGATGTTTCCCGCCACATTCCACTGCATAGAAAAGCAACATTCTTCTTGCATAAGCATCCGTTATCTCTTTTGCCTGCTGCTCCTGCCTTTTCCAGCTTCTTTTAAATTCATCCGAGCTTACGTCCAGCATCTTTGTTCGTTTTCCTTTCTTTTATACTCTTTCAGACCGTTTTTCAAACTCTTTTGTAGCACGGCAAACTTACTTTCAGCAATCGCTTTGGCTTTTGTAGAGATTTTCAAGTTCATCATACTATGAATCTTCTTTTTTATCAATGATCTTTCTCGTATTTCCGCTTGTCCCACGGAAAATCCGACAGATGACTACATACATAATATTTTTTTGTTTACAAATATGATGCAAAAATGATGTGCATTTGATGAAACATTTCCGTATGCTATAAGTATCTAATAGATAGAACACACGAGAAAACGTAAAGGGGGGAGCGCAGCTATGGGATTATCTGATTTGAATTTTTTATTCCGCTTCCTGCCTGTTTTTTTATTGCTCTATTTTTTGTGTCCCATAAAATACAGGAATGCGGTGCTGCTTGGGGCCAGCGTGATTTTCTGTGCTTTGAGCAGCCTCCAGGGGACGGCAGTCCTGTTGGTGTCCGTCACCGTCAACTATGGACTGCTGCGCGCTATGGACTTCAATCAAACGTCCGCCGCCTGGCGAAAAGGATGGCTGGCAATAGCGGTTCTGTTCCAGGCAGGTCTTTTGTGCTATTATAAATACAGGGCCGGGGCCCTCCCGCCCGGCATCAGCTTTTATACCTTTGCACTGCTGTCCGCGGATATAGATGTGTACCGCAAAGAGGAGAGGCCTCCCAAAAGCTGGATGGAATTCGGAATCTTTACCGCCATGTTTCCAAAGCTCTTGTCCGGCCCTATCACCCAATACCGGCATACCATTGAACAGGTGCGAAAGCGCAGAGTTACCGCCAGGAACATTGAGTACGGCGTGTCCCAGGTGGTGCTGGGCCTGGCTTTCAAGGTAATCATCGCGGACACTCTGGGGATTCTCTGGCGGCAGATACAGACCATAGGCTTCGAAAGCATCTCCACGCCCTTTGCATGGATGGGCGCCGCAGCGTATTCCGTACAGCTTTTCTTTGACTTTCAGGGATACAGTCTCATGGCTGTGGGCCTGGGCAGTATACTTGGCTTTCAGCTGCCGCAGAATTTCGACCATCCCTACCGCGCCCGGAGTATCAGCGAGTATTACCGCAGATGGCATATCTCCCTGGGGAGATGGTTTCGGGATTATCTCTACATCCCCCTGGGCGGAAGCAGAGCGGGAACGGGACGGACGATTTTCAATCTGCTGGCTGTATGGCTGGTGACAGGCATATGGCATGGGGTGACCCTGAATTTCCTCCTCTGGGGGCTGACGCTGGGCTTCTTTATCGTCATGGAGAAGCTGTGGCTGGGAAGATTCCTGGATGCTCATAAGGTATTCTCCCATCTGTATGTGTGGTTTTTAATCCCTCTGACCTGGGTGATTTTCGCCGTTACGGATTTGGAGGGACTGAGGATTTATTTTACCCGGCTGTTTCCTTTTCAGGACACGAGCATTGCGGTGAACGCAAGAGACTGGGTCATACACGGAAAGTCTTATGCGGGCTTCTTTCTGGCAGCGTTTGCGGTGTCCTGTCCGGCGGCGGATTTTATCTGGAAAAAATTCTGGAATACGCTGGCGGCAAAGGTCGTGCTGTTTTGCCTGTTCTGGGTATGCGTGTACCGGATTGTAAACGGGCTGCATAATCCGTTTCTATATTTGGGTTTTTGACAAAAAAGGAGAAGTTTACGTCTACTGTTCGGGCTGGGCCGGACTGATTGGAGAAATATATGAAGATACGAAAGCATACTACCCCATTGTTATCTTGCCTTGCGGCCAGCATGCTCTGCGCCAACTTTGTGGCGGCTCTCAGCGCTCATGGGGCTTATCAGAAATACAATACTGACGGTTGGGGACAGCCCATTATCGCTGTGCTGATGCAGGGGCTTTCCCACCAGAGAACAGACAGCGGCTTTTCCGTGCTGGCCTCCGGCAAGTCCAGTACCGGGGAGATTCCGGATGTCCTGGCCGGGCAGCCGGATCCGGGCGTTTCCGGCAGTGTCTCCGGCGGTCCCGTCAATGGCTCCGGCGATGCTTCCGGGGACAGACAGGGTGTGGGAACTTCGGGCTCCGGCAATAACACTGACGACAGCTCAGGCGACGCACCGGGCTCGGATTCCGTCGGCTTCGGCGATGGCAATGGCAATGGTTCCGGCAATGCACAGAGCCCGGGAACCCCCGGGTCCGGCAACAACGCCGGCTTCGGCGGCAGCAATGGCTCTGGCGATGCGCAGAACCCGGGAACCTCCGGGTCCGGCAACAATACCGGCTTCGGCGGCAGCAATGGCTCTGGCGATGCGCAGAACCCGGGAACCTCCGGGTCCGGCAACAATGCCGGCTTCGGCGGCAGCAATGGCAATGGCTCTGGCAATGCGCAGAACCCGGGAATCTCCGGGTCCGGCAATAATGCCGGCAGCGGCTTCGGCAACGGCTCCCACGGACAGGAGAATCCGGATGCCGCCTTAGACCAGCCCAAACAGTATGCTTTCACGGAGGTGACTCCCGATTATTTTGACGACGCCCTGTTCATCGGCGACTCCCGGGTGGAGGGCGTAAAGCTTTATTCCGGCTGGGACAACCTTACTTACTATGCCGAGAACGGCATGACCGTCTACAACATGTTTCAGTCCAAGACAGCCCAGGTAGACGGCCAGACCCTTACCATAGAGGAAGCTCTCCAGAAGCGCTCCTTTGGCAAAATCTATCTGGAAATCGGTATCAACGAGATGGGCACCGGTACCGTGGACTCCTTTATGGAAGCCTACGAGGCCGCCGTGGCCCACCTGCAGGAGCTGCAGCCGGATGCCATCATCTATGTCTGCGGCATCATGTATGTAAAGCAGACCCGATCGGAATCCGACCCGATTTTCAACAATCCGGCCATTCAGGAGAAAAACGACCGGATCGCGGCATTGGCAGACGGAGAGAATATTTTCTATCTGGATATCAATGAAGTGGTAACAGACGAGAGCGGCCACCTGAACCCTGACTATACCTGGGATGAAGTACATCTTCTGGGTAAGTATGACGTGATCTGGCTGGAATATTTCTCCAGTCATGGCATTGTGAAAGATGCCGGGGATAAAAGCTTACCATAAATATCCTTATAAGGCAACGAAAAAAAGTGGTTTCCATAAACTGGGAATGTTGTCCCTCACCTGTATGCAGTCAGGTACTGAAGCGGCCCTTTCACTTCTTCCGCGATATAGGAAAGCGGGCCGCCGTATTCGCCCAGGGCTTCCGCCTGGGCAGTCAGTCCCTCATATGCCTCTCCCAGGAGGCGGATAATTTCCTCTGCCTGTGTCTGCGCCGTTTCGCTGCCGCACAGCTCCACAGCCTGCGCCATCTTGGCGCAGACTGTCCTCAGCGCCGCTTTCTGCTCTTCCTCCAAAATCTTCCCCAGCTTCTGAATCTCCCCTTTCAGCCAGAACAGCAGAATGCCCTCCTGCATAGCCAGATCGCTGTACATTTTCTCCGGGCTCCTGTCCCGGGCCGGGGCGCTGTCCGTCTCCGCAAAGGTTCCGGCCATATCCTCCTGCAGGCTCCGGAGGAACTTTGTCAAATCATTTAGCTTCTCCCTGAATTCCCATATCCCCTCAAAAAGCGCTTCGTGGGACGGCTCCCGCATCATATCCGTCCGGGCGGCAAAGGCAATGGTATCCATGCGGAACCATAAGTCCTCCAGCTTAGAGACAGCTACCTCATCCGGCTTAGAGAGCTGCTTTACAATCTCCGCAATGCCCTCCGCAAGATAGCCATAAGGCAGCGCCGGATCCGACAGCTTCCCCGCCGCGTCCCGGCCGGCCTGCACCGCGGCCTGAATCCGCTGCGCACCGTTCTGCCGCATATCCCCAAAAATCAGCCCGGCCAGCTCCTGGAAGAATGCCGAGATACACCCCGCTTTCATCCTGGCATGCTCCGCCAGCCGGCTGTAGCTTTGGCACAGAGGCCCGTACGCCTCCCTGTGCTCTTTCCCGGCCCGGGCCATCATAAGTCCCGTCTGGAAAACCGTGACGCTGCAGGTAAAAGCCGCGTCCTCCATGGCCTTGATGATCCGGAAACGGGCCGTTATCCCGTCTGGGCGCTGTGCTATGGCTGTGACCTGCTCCAGTATCTTGGCAAGCTCTCCGGCCATCTCCTCGGTCCTGGCCGCCATGAACTCCCAGAACTGCCCATAGAACTCCTCCCCATGCCCCGTTCCCCTGTACTTCCTGGTGTAATCGGCCGTCTCCCTGGCCTCCGCGATCAGTGCGTTCAACTCCCGAATGATTTTGTCCGTTGTCTTTGAATACATCATAGCGCTTCTCTCCTCCATTGTCTGCGGCCGGACATGCAGACGGTATTTCCGATATTCCGCAGGCGTCACCCCCATATGCGCCCGGAAGCTCCGGGTAAAGCCCTCATGGGAATCATAGCCGTATTTCAGCGCCACCTCCAGCACCGTGCTGTCCGTCTCCGCCAGCTCTCCGGCCGCGAGAGCCAGCTTCCTCCTGGTGACATATCCCATGACGCTGTCCCCCACTGCCTCCCGGAACAAGCGCTGATAGTGATATTTGGAAAAATGGATTCCCCGGGCCAGAGCCTCCACGGTGAGCTTCTCCCGGATTCTTTCCTCGATCATATCCAGAGACCGAAATATGGGGGTTTTGTCATGCATATCCTCGCCTTTCCGCCGCTTCTACGCTGCCAGCCGAAATCCCTGCCCCGCCCGGGCTGTCTGTCCCGGCAGCTTGCGGGAACCGGGCCCGGGTATCTATCTTGCTACACTCACAGCATACTACGCCCGACGCCGTATTTCTTGACCAAAAGTGCTATCCGGGCAAAATCAGGGGCATCATCTCCGAAAGACCTCAGAAGAGATCCAGCACATGGCAGGGCTTTCGGTAGAACACGCGGGAGAATTCTGTCCCGAATCCGTTGACCCTGATATCCGGCGTCATGGCTATGCTGTCCGCGCTCCGGCAGCCTCCCAGCAGCACGGCCAGATTCCCTGCGTCCAGCTCAATGTCCCCGGGGCCCGAAATCCGCTCCACCAGATTCTCTCGGCCGGGAGCGAAGTCCAGCAGGAAAGTATCGTTGTTTTCCGGAATGATCTGATCCCTGACCCCTATGGCCAGCTTCCCCTCCCCCCTGCAGCGGCAAAGCCTCAAAAGCGCCTCCGCATTGACGGCCCGGGCCATACCGTTCATGATAACCCTGCATTCCGTTCCGCTGATCTCCGGCAGCAATCCCCACAGGTCCACATGATCCGGTACGCCGAACTCTATGTCCGCGAAATTGGATAGAAACGCCGTATGGACGAAATTCAATAACCCCGCAAGGGCCCTGGCATCCGCGAAGATCAGGCCATTTCCAAGGCCAAATTCGGCGGCACAGTGGAGCGTGTCCTTTACCCTGCTGCCGATTAAGAGGCCGCCGGGAACGCCCTCATCATCCGACCAGAGGAAGATCCAGCGCTTTTCCTCCAGCGGCCTGTCCCCCTCCAGATTGCTGTCGAATTTTTCCCGCAGACAGGAAAAATTCACGTTCCCGTAGACTCTGGCGTAGAGCTCAGCCAAAACGCCCGGATCGTCGCCGGGCATCAGCTGCCGCACACTGCCGCCCGCACCGGGCAGACGCTTCAGATCCCGGATGCTTACCCGCCAGCGCAGGGTCTTTCCGGCAGGCGCATAGCCGTACTGCCTGTAATAAGCGCTGCTGAACGGATACAGATGGGACAGGACATAACCGTCCTCATAGAGATCCCGCAGAGCCGTCTCCATGCAGACCCGGATGGCTCCGCCCCGGCGATGGGCCGGAAGTGTGGCCACACCGCCTACGCCGCCCATTTTGACGATGTGACCGTCAAAGCGCACCTGCTTCTTGTTCATGATCACAGAGGCCGCCGGATGCTCATCCCGGCCCGTAAACGCTCCGTAGTAATCCCTCAGGGGAGAGCTCTCCGCAGTCCTGGACTTTTCCAGCTCCTTTGTGTACTCGAACGAATTTTCAAAAGCCACTGCCATGTTAAGATTGGCCCGCCAGTATTCGCCGGGCTGTAATTTTCTTGCAAACATGATCTTCCTCCTTGTAATGCTTTCGTTGTCTCTTTGGTTTCATTTTCCGTAATCTTATATCAAAGTAACATAGCCAAGACCGAATTACAATCGAAATATGTCTTGACAAACATACCGGCAGTATGATAGCATAATACATACCGTTAGTATGTAAAGGAGGGGGAAAATCATGGCAAGAAACAAGCATCCGGAAGAAACGGTTCAATTAATCCTGGCCGTGGCCTTTCGCCTGTTTATGGAAAAAGGGTATGAGCACACCTCCATCCAGGATATCATCGATCAATTGGGCGGGCTCAGCAAGGGCGCTATCTACCACCATTTTAAGTCGAAAGAGGATATTCTCATTGCCGTCACGGATCAGATGACTGCCGAATCCAATCAAATGCTTGCCCTGATCCGCGACCGGGCGGACTTAAACGGCAGAGAGAAGCTCAAGGCCATTTTTAAGGAATCCATCAGCCGGCCTGTACAGAATGATATCTTTACCGTGGCCCCGGATTTCCATAACAACCCCAAGCTGCTCTTCAGCCTCCTGCACGATACCATGGACAATGCGGCGCCCAACTACATTCTGCCGATTATCCGCCAGGGAATCTCAGACGGCTCCATCGAGACGGACTATCCGGAACAACTGGCGGAGCTGATACTGCTGGCGGCAAACGTATGGATGAATCCCATGATATTTGACAGCACAGAGGAGGAGTCCTGGCGAAAGTTCATGGTCTTTCGCCGGATGCTGCAGGGCTTCGGGCTGGATATCGTGGATGATGAAATACTGGAAAGGATTCAGGAGCTGACCTCTATCTATCAGAAGAAAAAACATGGATAAGCACTCTTTTTTACAGGAGAAAAACTGCCCTGAAAACGGGCAGATTTCTTTTAGGCTTATACATACCATCATGCGGTATGTATAAAGCTATCATACATCATTTCAGACAAAATAAAAAGACGGAGGGTTCAAAATGAAACAGACATTATTTTCAAAAGATTTCACATTGGTAGTAATCGGCCAGATCATCTCCCTGTTCGGGAATGCCGCTATCCGCTTCGCCCTGCCCCTGTACCTGTTAAATCTCACGGGTTCCTCGGCGCTTTACGGAACCGTCACGGCCTGCGCCTTTATCCCATCCATCCTGCTGTCCCCCATTGGCGGTATTGCGGCAGACAGGGTAAACAAAAGGAATGTTATGGTAGTACTGGATTTCTTTACGGCCGCGGTTATCCTTACCTTTTCCCTGCTCATGGAAAGCTTCCCGCTCATCCCGCTTCTGACGGTTACTTTGATGTTTCTCTACGGCATCGCAGGGGCGTATCAGCCCTCCGTACAGGCCAGCATCCCGGCGCTGGTACCCCAGGCGCATTTTATGGCGGCGAATTCCGTTATCAATGTGATAAGCTCCTTTGCTTCTTTGACAGGGCCCGTGCTTGGCGGCGTTCTGTACAGCGCCTATGGGTTAAAGCCTGTCCTGGGAGTCTGCACCCTATGCTTTATTCTGTCGGCGGTCATGGAGCTCTTCATCAAAATACCTTTCCGGAGACAGATTGCACAGGGCAGTATCCTGCAGACGGCAAAAAGGGATTTCGCACAGAGCATCCGCTTTATCCGAAAGGAACAGCCTGCCATCGGCAAATCGCTTCTGGTGATCTGCGGCGTCAATCTGTTCCTGGCCGCAATGATCATGGTGGCATTGCCCTATCTGGTAACGGAGGTATTGGATTTGGAGCCCGCCCAGGCCAACAGGCTCTATGGCTTTGCGGAAGGGGCATTGGCGGCGGGAGGCCTTTTCGGCGGCATTGGCGCAGGTGTCTTTGCAGATAAGCTAGCAGTCCGTAAATCCGGCAATCTCGTGATATCCTGTGCGATCTGCGTGTTCCCCATGGGCCTCTCCCTGCTCTTATTCTCATCCGGGATCGTGAATTACCTGGTCATCACCGGATGCTGCTTTGGGGTGATGGTATTTTCGACGATTTTTACCGTGCAGATGATGTCCTTTATCCAGGCAAATACGCCGCAGAATCTCATCGGGAAAGTCATAGCCGTCATTCTCACCGTTTCCATGTGCGCCCAGCCCTTGGGGAACGCATTCTACGGCATTCTGTTTGAGATCTGTGAGGGCGCCGAATATATGGTTATCTTATTTTCGGGCATTGTGTCACTGCTCATTGCTGTCCGGGCAAGGAATATTTTCCGGACATTTTCCGGGGAAAGCGCCTGTGACCGTTTGTCCTGACCCGCATACGCCCACGGCCCGGAGAGCCGTTCAGGATTTATGGTAAAAATCCCCGAACAGTTCACCGGGCCGTTATAGTTTGTAATGGGAAAGACCCTTATTTCATCCAGAATCCAATTATCTGCATCCCCTTATCATAGCTCACGGTAAAGGTCACATTTCCCTTTTCGAAAGATCCCACGATTACGGCCACCGCGTATTCCGTTCCGTCCTTATCTTTCTGGCCCACCACGGAGACGCTTTTGATCTCCTGAAAGGCCCCTTTCTGGGCTGTTATGGTCTCCATGTTGGATCCCAGGATTTCCGCCGATATGGCCTCCTGCATTTCGGCGCTCATCAAAGCCACGCAGGCCTCGTACTCTCCGGCCGCCAAGCATTCGACGGCCTCCCGGGCCGCGGCTTTCACTTTCTCCTCGTCGAAGTCACCGGACAGCTTGGCGCTGCTGCAGCCTGCCAGCAGAAAGACGGTTGCCGCCAGGACTATGGCTATGCCTTTTCTCAGGCTGTGTAATGTGTTTGTCTTTGTTTTGGCATTGATTTTTGATTTCATATTTGTCTTCATTTTTATCCTCCTATCCGGGCTTTCTCCCCGAAATCCCTGTCTCGTTTCACGGGCAATGTCAGTCTTTTGCCCGCTGGGTTTCGGGCTTGTGTGCGCTCTTCGGTCTCCGGAAGAGACAAATCCCCAGCGCCAGCGTCAATGCGCCTGTCACGGCCGCAAACAGCTCCAGACCCGCTATGCCCACCCCGAATTGTGCCGGCAGTATCACCACCGCCGCATCCATCAGTCCGTGCAGCGCCAATGCCAGGGCCCAGTACCGGAACGCTTTCCGCTCCCGCACCCCGTACAGCACCAGCAGCGATGCCCCCGTATGGAACGTCATGGCGAAAATCCGCTCCGCCCCTGCCGTCAGCACATTGCCCCAATCCGTGGGAAACAGGCTCTCCTGGCCGACCAGCACCATCACCGCTCCGGCGATCATGTTGGGCCCGATGAGCAGCATGGCCTCTATGCCGCCGTGGCCCAGGCCAAAGGCCAGACCGTGGCCCAAAGTGTCTCTCCCTTTCAGGAAGTACCGGGCGGCAATCCACCGGGCCGTCTCCTCCGCCAGTCCGGCTGTCAGCCCCAGGAACAGACCGTATCTCCAGGGATACAGCTGCATCACCGCAAACCACCCGAAGTTCGGCAGTACGAACTGTAAGATCGGAATCCGGATCAGCAGCTGGCTTACCGTAAAGGCCAGCGCCCCCCAGAGAAAGGCCTTTTCGGCTCCTCTTTGTTTCCGCGCCAGAACCGCCAGCCCCGCAATCGGCACTCCGTAGCATATGGCAATTCCCATGATCAGACTTACCAACAGCATGTTATCACCTTCCTTTCTTCGCCCCCCGCATCTATGTCTTTATTCTAAAACCCCCACCGCAAAAAAGCAATATGCCTTACCTAAGGTATGGCATATTGCTCCTGAAATACAGTTTCATCTGCGCGATGCCGCCTATTCCGCCGCCAGCATCACCTTGGCCGTAAACACCCCGTCTCTCCAATCCATCTGCAGATCGCCTCCGTACTGCTCCACGGTCTGCCGGATGATCTTCAGTCCCAGTCCCTCATGGCCCTCTCTCCGGGAGCGGAAAGCGCCTGCGGCCTTTACCGGCTCTGTGTCGCAGCCATTCTCCACCGTGACTGAGAGGAACTGCCGCACCCGGTTCACCCGCAGCCGAACATACTTCCGGCTGCTCTCCCCGGCAGCCGCCACCGCATTGTCCAGAAGATTTGCGAAAAGTGCAGTGATGTCCGTCTCTTTCATGAAATCCAAAGACAGCTCCCCCACTTTCATATCCTCTCTCACGCCCAGCCGCTGCATGGCTCTGGCCTTATCGTTGAGAATGATATTCAACAGCTTTTCCGAGGTATAATATTTCTGTTGAAAGCCGTTCAGCATCCGGTGGATATCCCCGGCGTATCTTTCCGCCCTGCAGGCGTTTTCCCCTGCTTTCCTTTCCTCACAGACATCTGTGCCCACATCCCCGAAAGCGTCACCGGATAAGTTTCCTGCGGCATCTGTACGGATATCCTCCCCGGCGTAGAGCGCCTCCATGGCCCGGATATGGTTGCGGATGTCGTGAATCAGTTTCCGGGAAGCCTCATACTTTGCCTCTTCCTGTTCGTAATACCTATGCTGCATACGGGCTTGGGCCCGGTAGAGATTGCGCTCGTTCTCCAGCCTGTGATTCTCGCTCATCACGTCCACCAGGACGCAGAAGTAAATATTCAGGCCGATCAGCAGCGCCAGATTCACCCCAAAGAGAATCACCATATTCCTGGTGAAATAAATCTGCATCAGGTAAAGCATAGCGTACATATTAAAGACCGAGTACAGGGGCAGCAGCACGGAAATGACCACCTGCCGCAGCGTGATATGCCGCCCTGCTTTCCGGCCCGCCGCCAGAGCCACCAGCAGTATCACCATGAACTCTATCATCCGGGTTACCACCAGCATCAGTATGTACTGCAGCTGCGGAGTGTTCAGGGACAAAAGCCCCTCTGCCATGGCAATCTGGAGTCCCAGGACCCCCGCTATGTCTGCCAGCCATACCGCCACGGACAGGATAAAATAGTACAGGCAGTAAATTCCCGGTGTCCCAAAGGCCCGCCAGGCCGCCAGCGGAAAGAGAATCATAAAGGCCATGTTCACCCAGGTATTGCCCAGCGTGGAAAATGCCACACACACCAGAATATACGCGGTTATGATACCAACGGTATGTTTGGAGATGCCTCCCTGCCCTGACATCCGGTAAGCCGCGTAAAACATGCCGCCCAGCAGGAACACGCTGCCCACGCAGGGAAGCACCAGGTAAATCAGGATTTCCATACCCCTTGCCCCCTTTCCTGTGCCAGGTATTCATTCAATGCTCTGCGAAACAGCGCGGATTTCTTCTGGGACAGAGGAACCGTCATTCCCTCCGTCAGAGTGATCTCGTACCCGTGAATGCGCTGCACCGCGTGCAGATTTACCACAAAGCTCTTGTGGGGCATGGCAAATCCATAGCCCTCCATCTCCCGGGCCAGTTCCGTAATCTGCCGCTTCAAATGCCACACCTGCTCTCTCGTGTGCAGCAGCACCTGGCGGCTGAGATACTCAAAGCAAAGAATCCTGGACGGCGCCAGGCGCACAATCCCCTCCCTGGCCCGGAATTCCAGTTCCGGCTCCGGTCCTGCCAATCCGTAGGCAAAGGCCTCGTCCAGCTGGGCGAACAGTTCCTCCTCTTTCAGGGGTTTCAGCAGATAGGCGAAAGCATGCACCCCAAAGGCGAAAATGGTATAGTCGCTGTAATTGGTCACATAAATCAGCTTCACTTCCCTGTCCGCCTCCCGAATGCGCCGGGCAGTCTCTATGCCGTCCATCCCCTCCATGTCAATGTCCAGCAGCAGAATATCGTATTTCTTTCCCGCAGCCAGAAGAGCCTCCCCGCTGGTGTAGGCATCTGCACAGACCGGCAGCTTATTGTATCGCTTCAGCAGCTCCAGGGTCTCCCCCAGGATCTTTTCGTCGTCGTCACAGACTGCTATCTTTATCATGTCAGACCTCGATTCGGCGAATAAAGCATCTCTACACTTCGTTCAGCATCTTCTCCGGGTCGTCCGCCGCCTTTACCCTGTCATTGGCTTTGATGATAATCCCTTTCTCGTCGATGAGGTATGTGGTACGGACCACGCCCATGGAAACCTTGCCGTAATTTTTCTTCTCTTTCCAGACATCATAGGCCTCGATGACTTTCCGCTCCGGATCTGCCAGCAGCGTGAAAGCAAGCCCGTATTTCTCCTGGAATTTCTTGTGGGATGCCACTGTGTCCTTGCTGACCCCCAGGACCACCGCCCCTTTTTCCACAAATTGCGGATACCTCTCCGAAAAGCCGCAGGCCTGGCTGGTACATCCCGGCGTATTGTCCTTGGGGTAAAAATACAGAATCACCTTTTTCCCCGCATAATCCGACAGCTTGTGCAGCTTCCCATCCTGATCCGGCAGCTCAAAATCCGGCGCCTTTGTTCCTGTTTCCAACATCTCTTTTCCTCCGTTTCCGCATCTAAATGCTTTTGCCTCTCATCCTTTATTGTTCTCCCGGGTTTCACCGCTGTCCCGCCCCCACAGGGCTCCCAATGCTGAAGACCGCATCCGGGCAGGACCGGACAAACGCCGCTATGGCGCTTAGGAACCTGTCCCGTATTTCTCCTGCTTTCTTTCACCTATACTTAAGACTTTCAGTAAATCATCTGCCGTTTTCGGCAGTTTTATGCACATGTCAATCAAAGTCTTGTCATTGAAGATAATGTACGGCGGCAAGAGAGAGGCTGTTTATCCGCCTCTCTCCTGTTCTGATCAGTCTCTATGATTGCCAAGCCGCCTTTAATAGTTCTGCGCATGTACCTCAAAGTAACTCTGGGGATGGTTGCATGTAGGGCAGATTTCCGGCGCTTTCGTGCCCACGCAGATATGCCCGCAGTTGCGGCACTCCCATACTTTCACCTCGCTCTTTTCAAAGACAGCGGCTGTCTCCAGATTGTTCAGCAAGGCCCGGTAGCGCTCTTCATGGTGCTTCTCAATCTCGCCCACCAGCCGGAATTTGGCCGCAAGCTCCGGAAAGCCCTCTGCCTCTGCCGTCTTGGCGAAGTCCTCGTACATGTCTGTCCACTCGTAATTCTCGCCGTCTGCGGCTGCTTTCAGGTTCTCCTTGGTATCGCCGATTCCCTTGAGCTCCTTGAGCCACATCTTGGCATGCTCTTTCTCGTTGTCCGCTGTCTTCAGGAACAGGCCTGCGATCTGCTCATAGCCCTCCTTTTTCGCCACAGAGGCAAAATAGGTGTACTTGTTCCTGGCCTGTGATTCCCCGGCGAATGCGGCCTCCAGGTTCTTTTCTGTCTGTGTTCCCGCGTACTTTGTGGTGTTCATGTTTTCTTCCTCCTTGTGATGAAATGGTGTGCCCGGCGATTTTAAAGCCGCTTTTCATATACAAACCAGTCCCCGTATCCCATGGCAATGAGATTGTCCCGGCTGATTTTCAGACTCTCAAAGGGGTCTCTGCCGTAGGTGTCGTCCTGCTCGATGAGGAAATACTCGCTGCCTCCGGCAAGCCCGGCCTCTATGCACTCCCGAATGGGCAGATTTCCCTCCCCCACTTCGGCGAATTCCACCAGATTGAAAAAGTCAGCGAAAAAGGCTTTCATGTCAAAGCCCTCCCCCGGCACAGGCAGACTGGCGATGCGGTAATCTTTCAAATGCAGCAGGCGGATGCGCCCCGCATATCTGCGGATGAACTCCACAGGGTTCTCGCCGCCCCGGTGAATCCAGTGGATGTCCAGTTCAAAGCCCATCTTCTTCGTGTTGTCCCGGATGATGTCCAGCAGATACTGGCCGTCGTATTTGACGAACTCCACATGATGATTGTGGTAATACAGGTCGATTCCATGCTCTCCCAGGCGCTCCGCCATCTCATCCGCCCGCTTCACGAAATCAACGGCTTTCTCCCGGCTTCCCATACAGGTAATCGGCAGCATGCCAATCCGGAGCATATTTGTGTCCAACGCCTTACAGTCCTCCACAATCTTGTCAAAATCGGACACCAGATACTCTCCCGGCATCCCCGGAGCCATGGGCTCAAGCGCCGCCGTGTTCGCCGCAATTTTGATCCCAAACTCCTGGCATGCCTTTCGCATGCCGGACACGTTCTCCGCAGTCATGGGAATCTGACTCACTTCCATACAGTGATATCCCATTTCCGCACATGCTTTCAGCGTCTCATAGGCGCCCAGCTCATCCACCTTTTTCTTGATGGTGCTCATTTGAATGCCAATCAACCCTTTTTCCATTGGTACCTCCTTTTCCCGGTGCTGTCTGTACAGTCTGTATCTTCTATATTTTATCTTATTCTCAGATGCCGGTATTGTCAAGGAACTTTCCTTTGGTATCAAATACCCCGCGGCAAGCAACGGGGTATCAATCTTGCAGCGCTGCAGAGCAGAAAGTGTCCTTCGGACACTTTGGTATTTGACCCTCGCGGCATTCGTCAAATGTGCATGCAA
>JAAWOU010000023.1 GCA_022799755.1 Lachnospiraceae bacterium | reverse complement strand
GAAATAGGGGGAATAAGAGAAATGCATCACATGACTGAAGCAGACAATCCCCGATTTTCAAGATCGGCACGGTTAGTGATGTTTCGTGAAACAACCCTGGTAGTCATTCATTTTATGCTTGCATATTCCCCGGAAAGATGTTACACTAATCTTACATTCTGTACAGGATATTTCATCTTATGTTCGAAAGCCATCAGCAATCTTCCTGCAGTTATGTTTCCTTTTATTCCATTGTACAAAGAGAATTGGATGCCGTATATGGCTTGACGGATTCTTATCGACCGCAGGAGGCCGAACCGGTTCGGAACGCGAAATGGCTGCTGCACCTTGTCAATTGAATAGGCTTTGCTACAGAAATATGATAAAATGTCCTTATTACAGGAACCGCTTTGCGAACCCTGTAATCAAAGGTCTATTCAGGGCATGAAACGGCCGGATGGACATTTCGCTATGGGCAGCTGCGCTCATAGCAAAATATTGGTTAATGGGAGGTATTGCTTATGACAGACAGTGAAAAACTCGATCTGCTTTTGTCCGAAGTGCAGGGGGTACGAGGGGAGACTCAGGAGTTGCGGGCGGAGACCCAGGAATTGCATGCGGAAGTTCAGGGGTTGCACGCGGAAGTTCAGGAATTGCACGCAGAAACCCAGCAAATGCATGCGGAAAATCAGCAGATGCGGGCAGAGACCCAGGAAATGCGCGCGCAGATTCATGATCTGTGGGCCGAATCCCATGACATGAAAAAGGACATACAGGAAATCGGCCGGAAAGTGAACCGGCTGGAAGTGGGACAGGCTGAACTGAAAAGGGAAATCTACCGAATCGACCGGAAGATTTCCGACACCTACAACCTGGCGCTGGACGCTTGGGGACAAGGCGTAGAGAACAGGGCATACCTGGAAGAAAGCTTTCAGAAAGCGTAACGGATTAAGGCTATGCCCACTGCGGCATAGCCTTAATTGCTTTTATCTGCTCCGGCAGCCGCCGGCTATCTCCTGCTTTCACAGTTCCACCAAAAATGCATCCGCCATACTGTTCAATCCATAACGGGATACCGCCTGCTTTAATCCCAGCCCAATCTCTTCTCTGCTGTAACCATGCGATTCCAGGAAGCGATCCTCCTTGTCGTTCAGGTAAGAATAGAACAGCAGGGCCATTCCCAGATGGTTCCGGTCGCCGTCAGCCGTCAGCTCATACAACACGTTCTCGGCTTCATTGATTTTCCCCTCGTCAATCATTTCCAGCAGTTTTTCCGTGGTCTCTATCTGCTCTTTCTCCGACAGCAGCTCCATGGTAGGAGAATCCGTATCCACAGAAAAAAGAAGCTTCAAAATAGCCCTTAACATTTCCTTGATGACACGCATGATGTAATCCTGCTCGAACAATTTCTATCCCTCCCACCCGGTATGCCAAGCTTTCATGCGCCCTGGCACATATAGAATCAAAAGTCGGCACCATGCCTCTCCGGGTCAACATTATAGCACATGACTGCAGGAAGATGCTATACAGGATTTTTTAATTATATGATTTTCCCACAATGCCGGCTGCTCCGGAATCCCATTCATCCCATTCATCTCTATCATTCATATTGACATATTGGTAACTTGTTGCTATACTTGTAAGCGAAACTAGTTGCCAATAAGGAGGATTCCATGAACTTAGATGAGTTGACCAAAAAATATTCAAGTTCTACGGAGAACCAAAGAAAGGCTATTTTCAGTACATTATTTATCGCCGGAAACAAGCTGCAAACGCTTTTTGATAACCATATTCCAGAGGTATCGTTAAAGCAATTTATGTTATTGTCAATCGTCAGACAGTCAAAGGAACAGCTAACATTTACTCAATTAGGAAGTTTGTTGGGCTGTTCCAGACAAAATATCAAAAAATTGGCTGATGTTTTGATGAAAAAAGGCTTTATTACCATTCAGCAAAGCCCCCATGATACAAGAGCCATGTGTATCTGCCCCACAGAAAAGGTAAATGCCTTTTATACAAACGACTTTTCGAAATACCAAGAGGAATTGAAATATCTTTTTGAAGTTTATACAGACAAAGAGATTGAAACTCTTTTTACCCTTTTATCAAGATTGTATGCCGGAATTGAAAATTTGGAAAAGAGGGTTTCTGATGAAAAAAAGTAAAAAGGCGCATGCCCGACTTATCGAATATTCAAGACGGGAATTATATAGGTGAATATTCGATTGCACCTGTTCATGTCAAGGCTGAGGTATCAGTCAGTAATCATCAAATAACGAATATTGCAATTTTACGGTATGATAATGGGTTGGGAAGTACGGCAGAAAGTATAGTCAATGATGTAGTGGAAGCACAGTCATTCGGTATAGACCCAGTATCGGGCGCTGCGGTAAGCAGTAAAGGTATCTTAAAAGCTGTTGAAAACGCAATAGAAAATGAAAGAGGGCTAAGCAGATGAAAACAATCGTAATTTACAATTCACAAACAGGGTTTACAAAGCGTTATGCCGAATGGATAGCGGAGGAGTCGGGGGCTGAATGCCTTGAATTATCAGCCGCAAAAAAGAAAGATTTGGCTGCATATGAAGCAATTATTTTTGGAGGCTGGGCTTGTGCGGGCAGTATCAGTAAAATAAATTGGTTTAAGGGAAATATAGATAAATGGGCAGATAAGAAGCTGGCTGCATTTTGTGTTGGGGGAAGCCCGATAGACAACCCGGAAATTGACATAGCTCTCAAACGGATTTTCAACCAGTCGGAGCAGAAAAAGGTAAAAATATTTTATTGTCCGGGAGGATTCAATTATGAAAAAATGTCTGCTCCGTCTAAGCTGATGATGAAAATGTTTATAAAAACACTTAAGGCAAAAAAAGATAAGACGGAAGCGGAAGAAATAATGGTAAAAATGATTTCCTCGTCTTATGATATTTCGGACAAAAAGTATATAGAGCCGATTTTGCAATATCTGAAACAATAACTTCAGCGCCATCAGCCTCCTCATCGCAAAGCGAAAAACAAACGGGGCATAGCCCCCAGATTGGAAAGCTGTCGGAATACAGCCGAATTCCAACAACGTATGTGGCTGCGCGTTGGAATTTGCCGCAATCAATTTGCGCAGACGCTATCTGCCGACAGCTCCCTTTTGCTCCCTCTCACATCCCGCCGAAAATCCGCTTCACCGTCCGGAAAGAGAGCTTAGGCCTGCGGTACTCATCCCATATCCCCTTATTGTTCATGGTCCTGGGCCTGCCGCCGAACCAGCTGTCGCAAACCCTGCAGTCGCAGAACTGCCAGATATAGACGCCGCTTATGTCCTCTCTGGAGAGCACTGCCGTAAGCTGCTCCTCCAGGGCTTTCTCCTGATACTCCTCCGACCACTTCACCATATCGGGCGTGCGGTATCCGTAGATGCCTCCCGCGCCGATCTCCGTGATCAGGAAAGGCTTGCCCGCCCCTTCCGTCTCCTCCTGCACCCAGCGGTAGAGATCGTCCAAGTATTCCCCCGGGGGCGTGTCGTGGTACCAGAGAGGATAGATATTGTAGGAGACCACCTCGGGAAACCCGAAGCAGATGTCCGTCTTGAACTGGCAGCTGGCGGAGGAGCGGGGCCTGGTGGAATCCAGCTCACCGATCAGCTCATACTGCCTGCGGTAGCACTCCCTCCCGTATTCCGTGTGACTGGCGCATTCGTTCAGGATGCCCCAGATATAGATGCTGGGATGGTTGTAATGGGCCGTGATCATCTCCCGGATGCAGTCCTCGCACTGCCTTTCAAAATTCGGGTTGCGCATGTTCTCCTCCGACAGCCCTCTGGCATGGTTCTCCTCCCAGACCAGAATGCCCAGCTCGTCGCACAGATCCAGGAACCGCTCGTCGTTGGGGTAATGGGAGGTGCGGACGGAATTTGCCCCTGCCTCTTTCATGAGCATCAGATCCCGGTACATAGCCGCATAGGGAATAGCGCACCCGAACTGGGGATGGTCCTCATGCCGGCAGAACCCCTTGATCCGTACCCGATTGCCATTCAGGTAAATCCCCTTTCCCACAATCTCCACCCTGCGGAATCCTATCCGGTCAATCAGGTCGTCGATTTCCCACCCATGTGCGTCCGCCAGCACCGCTGTCAGGGAATACAGGGCAGGGTTCTCCGGGCACCATGCCGTCACCTCCGGACAGAGCAGCTCCCCGGTCTCCACGGATGCGCCGCAGTCCCCCTCTGCCCGCACCGGAACCGAAGCCAGCTCCCTTTCCCCCAGGAAAAATGAGACTTTGCCTGTAAACGCAGTCCCCGACAGGTTCTCTGCCTGCGCCCGGATTTTCAGATACCACTGGCCGTCTTTGAAGATGCTGTCCGCGTGCATCCCGGAAAGGTAAGCATCCCCCAGGCGCTCCAACACCACCGGCCTGGTGATTCCCCCATAGGTCTGGTAGTCATTGGGCACATGCAGCGCGGAGGCCTCGCCAAAGGAATTGTCCACCACCACTTTCAGGCAATGCTCCCCCTGGCTGAGGTCTTTCAGCACAGCCGAGAAAGGCGTATAGGCATTGTAATGGGATACTATAAGCCTGTCGTCCAGATAGACCTCCGCCGTATGGCTCACCCCCTTGAACTCCAGCCGCACATTCCCGGAGCACCAGATATCCCGCTGGTACTGGGCCCTGCCCCGGTAGCCGCGCATATCCGGGCTGCACTCCCAGCACTCCGGCACCATGGCTTTCCTGGAAACCTCCGCCCCCCGGGCCGTTTCCAGGGTCTTGAAATCCCACAGGGAGGATGAAATCTCCCTGGAGTCTCTGATTGCGTGTGTCGCAAAGCTTCTTACCATAAAAACCTCCTCATGCCTGCCAAAGCCACTTTACTTTCTTGACTATATCACATAACCTGACAGATTTCCAGATAAACCTCATCCCCGGCTTATAAAATTGCTTATAAAATCGAGGGTTTTATGGTAGTATGTAAACCTATCTCCTGCCAGGGTACATTGGAAACTGCGGGACTGGGTCACCCTCGAAGCAGCTTTAGATTCTTCTCTATCAGGCTGCACCTCTGGGCCACACAGTCCGGGCTGCGCAAGGGATCCTCCGGTGTATGGAAGACATAATCCGTCAGCTTCTCTATGGTAGTAGCCGCCACATGCATCCTGGTGTCGCTGGATGCGTAATAGATGTACACCTCCCCGTTATCCCTGGCAATAGCGCCGTTAGTAAACACCACATTGGACACATCCCCAACGCGTTCTCCTGCCCTGGGGCCGATCAGCAGCCCGCCGGGCTCAGCGATCACCCTGGCCGGGTCGTCTAAGGCCGTGGCAAAAGCATATATCACATAGCGCAGCCCCGCTGCCGTGTTCCGCACGCCGTGGGCGATATGGATCCAGCCCAGAGGCGTCTTAATCGGCACGGCTCCCGCGCCGTTCTTTGCCTCGGTGATGGTGTGGTAGCGCCGCTTGCTGGTGATGCGCTCTTCGTCAATGACCGGGTGCAGGATGTCCTCGCAGAGGCCGAAGCCGATTCCGCCGCCGGATCCGGTATCTATGAAATCATCCATAGGACGGGTATAGAAAGCGTACTTGCCCTCCACGAACTCCGGATGCAGCACCACGTTCCTCTGCTGCGGCGACTGCATTGTCTTCAAATTAGGCAGGCGCTCCCAGGTCTTCAGGTCTTTGGTCCGCACGATGCCCGCGGCAGCCACCGCAGCCGACAGGTCGGACACGGTGGTGTCCTTGCTCTCCGAACAGAAGACCCCATAGATATAGCCGTCCTCATGCTTGGTCAGCCGCATGTCGTACACATTGGTCTCCTCCGGGCAGGTGTCCGGCAGCACCACCGGATAATCCCAGAACCGGAAGCCCTCCACCGGGCTCTTGCTCTCCGCCACGGCGAAGAAAGACTTCCTGTCGTTCCCCTCCACCCTGGCCACCAGGTAAAATTTCCCGTCCAGTTCCATGGCGCCGGAGTTCATTACCGCATTCACGCCCAGCCGTTCCTGGAAATAGGGATTGCTGTCCATGTCCAGATCGTAGCGCCAAAACAGCGGGATGTGCTCCCTGGTCAGCACCGGATTCCTGTAGCGGTCATAGATGCCGTTGTAAAAGGAAGCGTCCGCTTCATTGGGACGGTTCAGCAGTTCCTGCTGCTTTGCCAGTTCTTTTTCATATTGAGGATGTATGCTCATATTCTCTCCTATTCTTGGCTGTTGCCAGCCTGCTTCCTATTTCTGTCTGCCTGATACTTATCTGCATGCTTATGTCTGCCCATGCCTCGCACTGAACGGATTCTCGTGTATATGCCTCATCGCCCCTCGGTATGGTCATCCGTTTCTCCGGACATATCCGAACTCCATGAAGCGGATCCGCCGATGGCCCGAGGCCGGCTTAGGCACTGGCCGCAGCCACCTGAAAGCCGTATGTATTCCAAGTATCGTCACTTGCCGCTGCGCCCGATGATCTCCATGCACATGCGCCCGTTGTGGTAAGGGCATTTCCAGGGCTCCACGATGGGCTTCTCTAGGGCAGGATTCCCCTCCGCGTCCGTGTACCAGAACCACTCCCCCTCCGGCCTCTCATCCACCAGATGCTCCTGAATGAATCCCCAGATATCCTCCGCGGCCTCCAGATAGCGGCGTTCCCCGGTCTTCTGATAAGCGTTGTAGAAGCCCACCACGCCCTCGGCCTGTACCCACCAGACCCTTTTTTCGTCCGTCACGCCCCGCTCGCACTCATTGGCCAGGGAGTGATGGGCGTAGGCTTTTTCGTAGACCTCAGCCTCCAGGCACCGCAACATAGGGCTCAGGCGTCTGCCCAGCTCCTCATCCCCCAGCGCCTCCAGGCACCTGTCCGTCAGCCAGGCTGCCTCGATGTCGTGTCCGTAGGAATGCAGGTCAATCAGGCTGTTCATGTGGAGATCAAAGAACACCTCCTGTCTGCGCCGCGCCGGATTGTATACATGCTCCGCCACCTGGTTCAGAATCCAGTACAGCTTTTCCGTGACTACCTGCTGCCAGCGCCTCTCTTCTGCCGCCGGACAGCTCCCCTCTGAGGCCGTCCGCCAATCCCCGCCAAGAAACCGCTCCGCCTCCATGCAGGCCAGCAGATACTCCGTGTAAGTCTCCAGCACATGCAGCAGTGTGTTCATAGTCCGATCTGCCATCACTCCGTTCTCCGAGAGCTTGTCATTGGCAATGGGGCAAAAAGCAATGTCCTGCGCCTCCTTATACCCATACTCGTCAAAGCACCTATCCTCAATCACCTGAATCAATCGCCCCGCCAGTTCCAGAGCTTCCCTGTCATGGAAAGCCCGGAAGTAGGACGACAGGGCGTACACCGCAAATGCCTGATTATAAGTATGCTTCGTAGTATCCTCCGGCTGTCCCTTATAATCCAGCGACCAGTACACGCCGCCCCGCTCCGCGTCCATGCACTTGTCCCGCAGGAAAGCATATGCCCAGTCCGCGTGCTCTCTCAGGGAATCCGTCCTGCATTCCTGCTCGTCTCCCTTTCCCGGGGCCTTTGCGCCGTCAGGCCAATGGACCGCCTCTTTCCGGCAGCCCCTGAAATCCTCCCCCTCCAGGCACATAGCGGCATTGGAGAAGAACCACAGGATGCGGCTGTTGAGAATGCAGCCCTTTACCGCCTCCCTGTCCACCTCCAGCCCGGAATCCATCCAGCCGTAATATCCGCCATACTGTCCGTCCCGCAGTCTTTCCCAAAAGGGAATCAGCCGCCCGCACAGATGGCTCTTGAACTCATCACTTACCATGCCATTCCTCCTTTCCGGACCAAACCGGATCGAATTAACTTCTAATGCTATTATTAACTTATTTTATTAATTAAGTCATCAGTGTTTCTTGCGTTTTATCTCTATTTCTTGCCAGCAAAAGTGTTTTCATCTATTTTCACAATAAATCCACCATTTTTTCAGAGCATTTAACAATGTTTCTTTTCCATTTCTTCCTTTATAATGAACTTATATCGCCTAAGCATTGATTAAACGCTACTTAATTTTCTCATATCAGAAATTCGTTTTTTAAGCAAGCAAAGCAAAAAGGAGGGCCGCTATGTCCATAAGAGAAATCTATACGCCCGGCCTGGCGCTGCTATCCAAGTCAGGGGTGAGTCTGACCCTCTTCCGCCCGGAACCGGAAGACGCAGACTTCCTCCTCTGCCGCACTGCCCTGGAGACCAGTTCCATAAAGAGCCCCCTCTCCTACTATCTTTCGGAGCATCCGGGCTTATGCCTCCTGCGCTTAAAATCCGGCTCTCTGCTCTTTACCGCCCTCCCCTCCGGGCATTCCTCCACCCTGTCCGAGAGGGGCCTGTACCTTTTCAGCGGCAGGCGCACCTGCCGTATCCTGGTGCGCGACCGGGCAGAGTATGACATCCTCTATTTTGACGGCATGAGCCTGCCCTGCTTCTGCCGCCATCTGCCCCAGGAGGCGCCTTTCTGGCAGGTTTCCCAGGCCCTCTCCTGGTCCGCCGAGCTTCTTCCCCTGTTCACAAGAGAGGAAGCCAATCCCATTCTCTGCCATATGCTGCTGACCTGCTTTCTCTCCCGGCCCGCCCTGGAGTACATGCTCCCCGGGAAAAAGGTTCCCCCCTATCTGGCGGACATGAAGTCAAAGCTTGAGGCCTGCTACTATGAGGACTACGGGCTGGCGCAGCTGGAGGAAATGTATCATGTCAACCGCTACCGCCTCTGCCGGGAATTCAGGCTCCATTACCAGACCTCCCCCCTGCAGTATCTGCACAAAATGCGCATACAGGCCGCAAAAAACCTGCTGACGGAAACGAACATGAAAATCCATGAAATCGGTTATGAGGTGGGCTATGAAAACGTAAACCACTTCATCGCCCATTTCAAGAAGAATACCGGCATGACGCCCACCCAGTACAGACAGCAGGGACTTCCTTTCCCTGCCGTCTTATGATACAATTTTGACAAGGCAGCGGAGCTTGCGGCAACAAGGCTGGAACCGTCCTTGTTACTGCTCACGGCTTCGCCGTTCTCAGCAACGTGATGCACACATACAATTGTATGGCGCCTGCTGTCCAAGCAATCGAAACGATTGCTTGGGATTGTTCGTGCAAAACGCGCACGAAAACACTTCGCGGAACTACCCTTGAGCAGTAACCCGTCCTTACAATGTCCTGTCAAATCCTTGATTTATGCTTGACAATCCAATCATTATTCTTTATTATAATATGTAGTAAAGACGGGTCCCGCAAAGCCTTGAACAGAGGCTTTTCTTTTTTATATATGGCAAATATGCGTTCGGCCCCTATGGCCGGACAAAAGGAAAATCTGTCATGGCAATGCCCAGGGAGGATTGACTTTTGGAAAGCAAAGATTACAAAATCATCTTAAACAGTATGCCGGAGACCGCTATCTATGTCATCCGACAGGATAATCACAGTTTATTGTATTTCAACAAAAGAGTACATACCGTATCCCCGGAGGTACGTTTAGGCATGACCTGCCACGAGGTATGGACAGGTTCCTGCATTAACTGCCCTCTGCTGACCATTCAGGACAGGCAGGAGAGCCGCTCCTTAAGCTACAATGCCACTTTCGGCGGGGTTGTGGACATGGTGGCCACGCGAATGCTCTGGAAAGATACCATCCCTGCTTTCGTGGTCAGCGTGACGCCCCGCATAGAGTCCTCCGGCTATGTGTACCGCAAAATTCTGCGCCTGGATCTGGGCCGGAACCGTTACGATGTGTTGAAATTCGACGGCGCTACATGGCTGTCCCCCCAGGGTACGGAGAATCTCTCCAGAGAATTTGAAAATCTGGCAGGAAGCGGCATGGTCCATCCCGAGGATGCGGACCGCTTCCGGGCCTTTACCGACATAGCCCATCTGCGCAATGCTCTCCGCGGGGGCAAGTCCATGCTGACCTGCATTTACCGCCGTCTCTACGAGCAGGAATTCCGCTGGAATCTGGTGGAAGTGGTTCCTGCCTTTGACTACAGCGAAGAGAACGAAACCGCCATGTTCTGCGTCAAGGATGTTCATGACACCATGCGGGAGGGGTTAGAGCGGGAGGAGGACAATGTCCGCAGCCGGGACGCGCTTCTGACCGTAAGCGAACAGAGCTTCGGCATATATGCCGTCCATCTGGATTCCGGCACCGTGGACCTGATCCGGGAGGAGGGCCATGAGCCCAGAGAGCGCTTTTCAGAGCCCCCTGTCTGGGATGACTTCATGCAGTCCCATATCATTAAGAAGCTCCATCCCGCTTACCAGGACGCTTTCTGGACAAAGTTCTCACTGGCAGGCCTCATACAGGCTAAAAAAGCGGGGGAAAAGGAATCCGAGCTTCTCTGTCAGCTGGAGATCGGCGGCTCCTACCGCTATGTGTCCGTGACTGCCCGTCTAGACAAAGACCACGGTGCCGGCCATCAGGCTGTGCTGGCCATGGAGAACATGGACGAGCAAATACGCAAAGAGCTGGCACACAGCAAACGCGATGTGCAGATTGCGGCCATCCTCAAATCCCGTTTCGACATGATGACTACTGTCAATCTGGATAACGGCCAGTGTGAGCGCATTTTTCTGGACAGTTCCTCCGAACTTCAGGACGCGCAGGTAGGTGATTACAATTATTATACACAGCTGCTGCTTCCTCAATTGTATCCGGAGGATATGATCAATTACTCCAGTCTGATGTCTTTGGAACATCTTCGGGAAAAAGCCCGGGCTACGGAAAACTACGCGGAGGAAATATGCAAATACCGTACCAAGGACGAACCTCCCCGCTGGTTGGAACAGCATATCATCTACAGCCGTCAGAATGACAGGATTGTAGTTAATATTTTGGGCCATGACATCACGGACGAAAAAAGCAAAGAAGATGAAAGGCTTCGGGCCATGCAGGACCGGAGTTATATCATCAGCAGTTTAAGCAGCCTTTTCTTTTCCACTTATTACATTGATATAGAGCAGGACACTTTCCGCGCCGTCAGAAAACTGGGCAAAGCCGGAGACGTGCTGGGCAGCGAGGTGAGCTGTACCGCCGCGCTGCAGGTCTACGCCGAGAATTTCATCCATCCCGACGACAGGGAAGCATACCTGAATGTCATGAATATGTCCAATCTGCGTCAAAACCTGCGCTGGTGGCAGCCCTATGTGTCGAATGTCTACCGCAAGCTCCCTGCGCAGGGCGAGGTTGCTCCCGCCGATTATGAGTGGGTAAACGCCACCGTGGTGCTGGCGCAGATTGGAGAAGACGATCTGCCCAAGACCGCGGTATATGTGGCTCAGGATATCACGGAGACCATGCAGCATCAGAACCGGAAGTAAAACGAATATCGGAGGCAGACGAGTTATGGATAAAATATTGATCATCGAGGACAGCCGCGCTCAGGCCGAGTACCTGAAATCCATTCTGACCGCGGACTATGAAGTCACCATATGTCTCACCGGCGAGGAGGGCTTCCGCAAGGCTAAGGGCGAGGCTTTTTCTCTGATTTTTCTGGATATTATTTTGCCTGACGTGGACGGATTTACCCTGCTGCGCAGATTTCAGGATACCGCACTCACCAGACGTACGCCGGTGATCTTAGTCAGCGGTCTGTCCGACGTCCAGCACGAGGAAAAGGGGCTCACCTTAGGGGCGGTGGATTATATCACCAAGCCTTTCAGCCCTATCACGGTCCGGGCCAGGGCAAACATCCATATTAAACTGCACCATTACCAAATGCAGTTCATGCAGATGGCCACCGTAGATCAGCTCACCGGTGTGGCCAACAGGCGACGGTACGAGGATGAGAGCATCCTGAAATGGCGGGAGGCCACCAGGCTTAAACTGTTCCTCTCCGTCTGCATGTTCGATATCGACAAGTTCAAAGTCTACAATGACACGTTCGGCCATCCCGCAGGCGATAAAGTCATTGCGGCCGTGGCCAGGACCGCATCTGCTTTCCTCCAGCGCTCCACGGACTTTTTCGGCCGTTACGGCGGGGAGGAATTTGTGGCCATCCTCATCGGCAATGAAGCCCGGGCCGCCTTTGACTTTTTAAAGTCCATCCGGCAGGCCGTGGAAGATCTGCACATCCCCCACGCCCCCAGCGTCTCCCCCTGGGTTACCATCAGCATCGGGGGCGTCACGCTCCTGCCAAAGGACGGAGATTCCTATGAATATTACCTGGAGATCGCGGACAATATGCTCTACAAGGCCAAGCACAGCGGCCGGAACATGGTGGTCTGGTCCGACTCCGGCAGGGAAGAATGGCTGGAGGAAGGCCGGGAGAAGCAGCTTCACAGCCCTGCCGTCCAGGCATAAAGAGGATAGAGGGACAGTCTCTCCGCAAAGGACAGTCCCCACATCCCAAGCACCATCGGCACCGCCAGAACCACCGCCCCCAGCAGATAGGCCTGCAGTGCGTCTTTGCGCCAGTAGGAAAGCAGCAACACAAAAAGCGTTGTCCCTACGCACACGAGTATCTGGGACAAGGCCAGCGCCGCTGCCATCCCTCCCACGGTTATCCAGCCCGGAATCCCACAGCAGTAGGGAATGGCTGCCGCGGAAAACCGAAGTCCTCTCAGGGGAAAAGCCGCCGAGATACTGACGACTCTGCATACATAGGGGATCAGGGACAGCAGCCCCGCTGCCAGTGCGCACACAAGGGTTTTATCCCGCAGGATCCCTGGCTTTCCCCGCAGTGTAGCGCCCAGCAGATTCCAGGCGCCTTTCCCGTCTTCCATGGCCATGGCGCCGCCAAAAGCCAGAATGATTCCGAAGCTAAGCAGCAAAAAGTCAATCCGAACCCCTTCCCCTCTCGCCCCGAACAGATACAGATAGCCTGTGTCATACACAAAATTGCCGCCCCTTTCGCAGATACCCTCATACTGCTCCCAAACTCTCAAAAAGGCCGGGTAAAAAGCCGTCACCGCATACCAGCGAGATTTCATGTCCTCTCCCACGCGCTCCTCAATCTCTCCGGCCAAAATCAACTCGTCGATCCGCCGGATCTCTTCAAACGCATGTATGTACTTGGCTTCCTCCGCCAGCACCAGCGACTCTTTCTCCCCTGTCAGTTCCCCCTCCAGCTTCAGCATGATGTCCTGATAATATTGCTCCTGCACGGAGAGACTGTATTTCCGGGACAGATCCCGCCCCCCGATCAAAATCCCGAATGCCAGCAGCACCAATGCCGCCCGGTTCATTACCAGAATCTTATAGCCCTCATGGAGCAGCAGATTGCCTGCGGGCCGAAAGGGCAGCACCCGGATATAACGCCTGCCCCGAAGCGTAAAGCCCTCTCCCTTTACAAACAGAATCAGGCAGCATGACACTCCTGTCACAATAGTCAGGGCCAAAAGCCCCAGGGTCAGCCACATCCTGGACAGGGGCTGTCCCAGCACATTGAGATTCAGGTATGCCCCGTAAAGTTTCTCCGTCCGCAGGCAGCCGGCGAGATTCAGATACTTAAGCGCCGCTCCCCTGGAAGCTGCCGGAATCCCCATGTACAGCAGATAGCTTCCCCCATACCAGATCCCTCCTGCCAGAAAGGGCAGGAAATACCGCGCGGACGCCATGGAGACCGCGGCCAGCACTGTCCCAAAGCCGAAGAGCGCAAGTCCTTTTGTAAGGACAGACAGATTCAGGTACTGTCGAATGCTGATCTGCAGGCAGGACTCCCTGTAAGCCTCAAGGGACTGGAGACTTGCCGACAGGTCTCCGAAGCCTGCCCCCTGGCCGTAAAAGAGCAGATTCTCCCCGTAAAACAGCGCTGCCATGGCCATGCAGTGGACCAGAAGCGCCGCCAGTCTGGCCCAGATGTCAGGTCCAATACCCCTGGGAGTGCTGCGGGTAATGTAGAACAGCTGCTTCTCCTTGTCCTCCAGGATCAGATATCCTATGAAAAATGCCGCGGACAGTAATAGCAGCAGGTCTGTCCACAGGTTCTCCATGGAGCCTGTGACGGCTTTCTGCGGCATCCACCGAAGCCCCTCCCCTGTTAGCTTCCCGTAATCCCCGGCGCTTTTTTCCACATTCCGGGCAGAAAAAGACGACTCTTTTGCGCCGCCGAACAGTTTGATGCTTTTCAGCATATTTTTGTTCTCCTGCACGGACAGCAGGTATTCCCCGTAATCTGCGCAGCTCTTCCACTCCTCATACAGCTCCTCCGCCAGCATCCTCTCCTGCCGGAAAGAATCCGTGAATTTCAGATACGATTCGCTCTGATAAAGGTCTATATATGTCTCGAATACCCCTGGGGACTCTGCCAGCATCTGTGCCTGCAGCGCCTCCCCCATATCCCTGGACATCCCCTGCAGCATCAGCACCTCCTCCACAAAGCGCAGACCGTCCATGGTTTCCTTGAAATCAGAGACATACGCCCCTTTCTCCGCCTCCGTCATCCCGGAAATCTCCTGGCAAAAGGCCCGGTAAGCGGACAGGGGCGGATGCTCCCCGTCCGTCAGATTGGTGTACCACAGCAGAAAGCCGTTCACCGTAAGCAGAACACAGATGCCGACAAGGAAGCTGCGCCTGCCCCATATCTTTCCAATCTCAAATCCTGTCAGACACAGCATCTTTCTCCTCCTCCCCGAACAACCGCATATAGACCTCCTCCAGTCCTCCCAGGCTGCCGTATTTCCCGCGGGCGCCCTGTGCCCCGCCGTCCTCTTTGTCACACGTATCCCCGGTCCCGCAGCCGTACTTTTCACAGAGCCCCTGCACTGTACCCCGATCCAGTATGCATCCTGCCTTTATCAGGATAACCTCCTTTGCGATAGGCTCGATGTCCGACACCACATGGGTGGACACCAGAATGATGCGCTCTCCGGCCAGGGACTGGATCCGTTCCCGTATCCGCACCCGCTCCTTGGGATCCAGCCCCGCCGTGGGCTCGTCCAGCACCAAGAGCCTGGGATTCCCCAGCATGGCCTGGGCAATCAAAATGCGCTGCTTCATACCGCCGGAATAGGCTCCCAGACAGCGGCGGGCCGCCTCTGTGAGATTGACATAGTCCAGCACCCGCCGTATTTCCTCCCTCTGCGCTTTTTTCGGAATGCCCTTTAGCGCAGCCATGTAGGAGAGAAACCGCTCTCCCGAAAAGCTGTCGTACAGTCCCTGCTGTTGGGGCGCATAGCCCAGGAGGCCTCTGTATGCTGCCCCCAGAGTGCCGATCTCCTTTCCCTCCCATTTCACCTGTCCCTGGGTGGGCCTGCGGTTGCCGGTTATAATATTCATCAAAGTGGATTTGCCCGCCCCGTTAGGCCCCAGCATCCCATAGATGCCTGCCTCCAGCTTCAGGGATACCTGATCCAGGGCCAGCTTGTCTTTGTATTGCTTCGTGATCCCGCAAAGTTCCAGCACGGTCTACCACCCCTTTCCTACCATATTGATCTTGCGGAAATTGTCATTGCCAGCAAACAGATCCTCCTGGGAGATCAGACCGTGCTGGTACAATGTGATCTCATAGCTGCCTCCCCAGGAGGAAGTAGCCTCATAATCATAGACCACAAGCGCATCTTCTTCCAGCACGGCCTTGAAATCCAGCTCCCACCCCAAAGTCTTGTTCACCAGTCCGGAATGGCTGATTTCTCCAGTATTCCTGTCAATATAAGAATAAGTGTGATCCCAGTTATCGCCGAAGTCCGCGCAGCAGAGCTTCTCCCCAATGATGCTGCAGACTTGGTAGAAACTGCCCGGTTCGCTGTAGACATTTCGCTCCTCCCCGGTGTCCAGGTTGATTTCCTTTATGATGCCTCCCTCTTTCAGAGAACAGTAAAGGATATTTTCCTGGATCACAAAAGAGCGATCCCCCTCGTTGCTCATACGATATTTTTCCGTGAGCTGTCCGCTGTCTATGTTCAGGCAGGCGAATACCTCACTGGAATCTTTATACAATTCCGGATAGTCGTCATCCGAGAACATTTCCTCGTCAGAGATGATTCTGCCGTAATCCGTCCCCTGAAGCACCAGATTGCGGCCATAGCAGCTAACCACGTTCCAGGACACATTGCCCCCGAAGTCCATGGAGCATATCTCTGACAGCTCCCCTTTGTCCGGATCCAGAAATACCAGCCTGCGCTCTTCCGAATGGAAATAGGTGCTTACGCCTTCCTGGTTGGAAGTCAGCTTCTTCGTCACCATGTAGAGGCCGTTCTCATCCCCGCACACATAGTCCTCCACAGTCACGGAGGCGTCAAAGGTGTACACTTTCTCTCTGTTCGTACCGTCTAAGTCAGCCCGGTACAGGACGTTTGATGTCCCCTCCGTATTCATGCCGCCTGCCGATTCTACCTCCACGAACTCCGACCGGGCGGTGCCGTCATTGTCCCGAGCCTTGCTAAACAGATATAAGCTTCCCTGATAGGTAAACAGCAATGTGTAAAAGCCGAAATCATCCCTGGAGAGCACGGAGGGGCAGTCCGGCGAATTATGGCTGCACCCTGCATTGCTGCACAGAAACACCTCCTGCAGAGTCTCAAAGTCCATGTACAGCAAGCGCACGCCGGCGCTGCCGTCCGTAAGCTCTGTGGCTACTTTCTCTATGTAATAATAGCCGTTTTGCGTATGACACCCCTCATCAACCTGCTTACACAAAAGCTTAAGCCCGCCGTCTCCTCCGGACGCCCCACTGCCCTCTGTGCCATTGTAGGCGGAAGCGGTCTCCACGCCGTCTGCGCCGCTTTCGTCCCCGGCTTTTGTATCATATGCTGCCGCTTCTTCTCCCACCGGAATTACACTCATCTGCGAGATACTGCCTGCTGCTTCCCCTCCGCAGGCTGTGAGGGACATTGCCAATGCCGCCGCCAGAGCCTGTATGTTCCGCACCGTTTTCTTCCTGACATTCTCCGTAAATCTCTTCATAAAAAAGACCTCCTTGCGCTTTTTTGAAATGCATCAAGGAGATCTTAATCTGTAAAAGTCAAATTTTCGTCAAACCGTGAGAAATATTTTTACCGCCGCCCCCCGGGGAGCCAGATTCCCCAGCCGCAGACAGCCCCCTTGCTTCTCGCAGAGCACCCGGCTGATGGCAAGCCCCATACCCAGATGGCCGTCCACCCGGCCGGCGGGCAGAAGCGCTTTCCCCTGGCTTTTCAGAAGTTCCTGCGGGAATCCCGGACCGTCGTCCGCCACAGTCACCGTCAGCCCTCCCTCCTCTCGCTCAAACTCCACAGACACCGCGCTCTCGGCATAGCGGGCCGCATTTTCGAATACGTTTTCCAGCACACGGAAGAACATGGTTCTGTCCACCATGAGACAGCTCTCTGTGGGCGGATTTCCCATATGCAGGGTAATCCCGGCCCTGTCGGCCATCACCTTAAGGTCGTCCCGGGCCTCTTTCACCAGCTCCCCCGCCCCCACCTGTCTCCTGACAGGTTCCATGTCCTCCAGCCGGTTCAGCACCCGGACAGACTCTGTGTACTGCTCCAGGCGCAGGGCCGCCGCCTTTAGATTGGATGCGATGCGGGCCGACTTCTCCGGGCTCAGGTCCCCGGCCGGCAGATGCATCTGCAGATACTCCGCATATCCCTGGATGATGGCGATGGGATTGCGCAGATCATGGGCAATGGAAGCCTGCATGAGCCTGCGCTGGTCCAAAAGCCTCCACATGGATTTATTGTTCCGGGCCAGTTCCAGGCGCATGCGCTCAAAAGACTCACACAAAGCCCCCATCTCGTCTCCGCAGGAGTACTCTATGGAGAAATCCAGATCTCTGTCCGCAATCCGGGCCGTGGCCTTTGACAGGATGGCAAGGGGCTCCTCCAGCCGCCTCTTGTAGAAAAAGAAACCGGCGAACAGGATCCCGCCCACAGACAACAGCGCCGGCACCGCCACCATGGCTGCGCCGCAGAACTGATAGGCCAGCTTGCGCTTCGGCGTCAGGGTGTCAAAGCTCTTCTCGATCTTTTCGATGGAGTAGGTAACGTCCCCATACTCCCCGACAACCCGGCTCTCCTCTGCAAGCACGCCCTCCGGCCCTACGGATTTAGCCAGTATGGGTGGGAGCTTTATGGCCTCGCCGAAATCCAGCAGTGTGGTCGACTCCGTCAATGAGCCGTCCGGCCATATCTCCCGTATGGTCAGGTAGGCCGCCTCCGGATCCGGCAGAAGAGAATGCCGGAAAGCCGCACAGCCCCAAATCGTCAGGCCGGACAATGCCGTTACCCCGCCGAACACCGCAAATACCACCAGCAGAAAAAAGCCGCGCAGCCCTCTTATGCCGTCGGATTTCTTTCCCGGTCCGCCCCAGGACATTCTCCCCCGCTTTCCCGCCCCATTGTTCCGGCAGCCGGCGCCTTTCGCTCCATCCATGCCGTTCCCCCCGCTTCCGGTGCACTTTTCTTTCATCAGCGGTTCCATTTATATCCTACCCCCCATACCGTCTCAATGTACTCATGCCCTGTGATTTCCCGCAGCTTTGCCCTGATCTTGCGCACATGCTCTTTTATGACACTGCTGTCACCCTCTGCGTCATATCCCCACAGCACCTCGTAGATATGCTCCCTGTCAAACACCTGCCCCCCGTTGGTCATCAGAAACTCGATCAGGTCAAATTCCTTTCTGGAAAAGGGAATCTCCTCCCCATGCCAGGAGACGATCCGCTGGGACAGATCCACGATCAGCTCTCCGGAGGTCAGCACGGAAGAACGGCTGCGGTTCCTCTCGTCCCTGCGCAGGTGGGCCGCCACCCTGGCGGACAGTTCGTTGAGGCTGAAAGGCTTCGTGATATAGTCGTCCCCGCCGTACTGCAGGCCGTTGATCTTGTCCTGCTCCGTGACCCTGGCAGTGAGAAACAGGATGGGACACGGGATATGCTCCCGTATACTCCTGCACAGCTCCAGGCCGTCCATCCCCGGCATATTGATGTCCAAAATGATCAGATCCGGCTGCCGCTTCAGAAAGGAGAGCGCCTGGCTGCCGCTGTTTGCCGCAAGGGTTTCATAGCCGCAGTCCCGAAGATGATCCGAGATAAGCTCCGTCATCATCTCTTCATCGTCCACTATCAATATCTTATACGCCATTGCTTCCGCCTCCGCTGGCCCTGCCTCCGGCCCTCCGGTCTTCCGGTCTTCCCTCCGGGGCCGTCCGCCGTTTCTTTCCCGGGCTAAGGACATCATACCACGGATTGGCGTGTTGTGCAATTTATGCTTTTCGTGCCCGCAGTTGAAAAACTCCGCTGCTTCTTACGAGTCCTTATATTTGCACTTTGGCAACAGACTATGTACAATTACCCGCATTCACAAAAATCTGCCGCGTAACCCGACTCACGAGCCGGAGGCGCCGGGAATATGGCGGCAAATTTCAAAATAATTTGCACATTTTGCCCTGCTGAATTGTTATACTAAGTGAGGAGGTGATGAAATGGCGTACGGCGGGGAGTTTTCAGACCATGCCGGGGAGTTTGAGAAAATCATTGCTGCGTATTACGAGGACATCTACAAATTCTGCTTCCGGAAAATCCGCGACCCGGCGGAGGCCCAGGACCTTACGCAGGACACTTTCATCCGCTTTATGGATGCTGCCGGCACATATGTCGATATCGAAAAGCCAAAGGCGCTGCTCTATACCATCGCCAGAAATCTCTGTCTGAACTGGCTCAAAAGAGCGCGCCCGGTCTCTCTGGACGAACCTGAAAACGGCATCGCGCCTGTAACGGACGATTTTTCGGACGAATCTATCCGGAAAGTCTACCTGTCCATTGCGGTTTCCGCATTGCCGGACGATCAGCAGGAGATCCTGATTTTGCGGTATGGACAGGGTTTGAAGATAGGTGAAATCGCGGAGATACTCGGCCTTTCGCGGTTTCAGGTCATGTACCAGATACGCAGCGCTCTGGACAGGCTCAGGAAAAACATGAGAAAGGAGGACTGACAGTGAAACAGAACTTGAAAAAAGAATTGAAACAATTATACAGCGATGTGCCGCCTATACCGGATTCCCACAAGATAGCTGATCTTATGGCCCAGGCAGACTCAAGAGCGCCTGCGCTGCCAAGGGAATCCTCCCTGCTCTGGTTTATCAGAACACAGATCCGCTTTGTAAACCGGAAATTCCTGCTGGTTCAGTTTTTGCTGATTTGTTTGTACGGGTTCCTTACAACGGCAGTTTTGCAGGACAATGACGCATTTCTTTTGCTGGTTCCCTTTGCCCCTATTGCGGTTTTGCTTGGAACGGGAGAGTTTTCGCGGTCTTTCTACTGTAACATGACAGAGTTGGAATTTCCGTCCCGCTTTTCTTTGACGCAAATTTTGCTGGCAAGGCTGTTGATAGCGGCAGTGATCGATATGCTATCGCTGAGCAGTATGCTGCTCTTCACCGCAATGAAAACGTATCTCACGTTTGGCTCATTGATCCTATATGGGCTCGTTCCCAGCCTCCTGGCTGCGGCAGGCGCCCTGTTCCTGATCAACCGCAGCCGTGACGGGGATGCTCGTTATTATGTGTCCGCGTACTGCATCACGCTTTCCGCCATTGGCGCGATTTCCCTGACCGCCTGGCCTGCCTGGTACAACGGCGCAGCCACGGCTGTCTGGCTGCTTGTGCTGGCAGTCAGCGCAATGGCCTTTGCCGCAGAGGTATACAAGCTGCTCCGCGATTGCTCCGGATGGCTGGAGTGCGCGAAGCTGCAATAAATAGGAGGTGTCACATTTGGAACTTACATTTGACAGACTGACAAAACAATTTCAAAACAAAATTGCCGTTGACCGCTTCAGCTATACCATGACAGGCGGCGTATACGGTCTGCTGGGCGCAAACGGCGCAGGCAAGACCACGCTGATGCGTATGCTGTGCACGGTGCTGAAGCCAACCGGTGGAGAAATCCTTTACAACGGCAGCACCATCGAAAGAATGGGTGTGGCATATCGCGACATTCTCGGCTATCTGCCCCAGAATTTTGGCTACTACCCCGATTTCTCCGCCCGGGACTTTATGCTGTATATGGCTTCGCTGAAAGGGATTCCCGGACACGCGGCGAAGCGTCGGGCAGACGAGCTTTTACACATGGTGGGCCTGTCCGACGTGGCAGGGGAAAAAGTGGGCTCTTTCTCCGGCGGCATGAAGCAGCGCCTGGGAATCGCCCAAGCCGTCCTCAATGATCCCAAAGTTCTCGTGCTGGATGAGCCCACAGCCGGCCTTGACCCTAAGGAGCGGATTCGATTCCGCAATCTGATTTCCGATCTTTCCCAAGACAAGATTGTCGTACTTTCCACCCATATCGTCAGTGATGTGGAATATATCTCCGATCAGATTGTGATGATGAAAAAGGGCAGGCTGATTCTTAGCGGCAGTCCGGCCGAGCTGACCGAAAACGCCGCCGGTCTTGTCTGGACGCTGACCGTACCAGGCAGCCAGGTAAGATTATATGAGGCCGATTTCTATATCTGCAACCTGCGGCATATGGGGGACATGGCTGAGCTTCGCATCGTCTCCGAAGAAAAGCCGGCCCCCACGGCACAGAGTGTACCTGCAAACTTAGAAGACTTATTCCTCTATCACTTCGCAGACGAGCTGGAGCGAAGCAATACTCACCCCAAAGGAGGCGCACAGCAATGACAACATTGATATACTATGAAAAAAAGAAACTCCTGAAACGAAAATCCACCCTGATTACCTGTCTGTTAATGGTGCTTTGCATTTTTGCCATTTCACTGGTGTTTATTTCGGATCAGTTTTGGTTTGAAGAGGATGGCACGGAACTGTCCGGCGTGGAGGCCATCCGTGCGGAACGCGCCGCAATACAGGCACAGGCGGGACCGCTGACGCAGGAACGTTTGCGGGACACACTGCGCCATTACCATACGATATACGGTGACTCTGCCAATTATAACAGTGCCGGCTCCCTCAAAGATGAAGTATACCTGAAAGAGATTATGCCTTACCGGCGCATTCTGAATCTGCTTGTGTGGGTATGCGTTTCGGACGAGCTTACCGATGTGAGCGCGCTTAACAATGTGACAGAGGAAATGGCGGAGGGCTTTTATGAGATCCGCCGCGCGAATGTCCGCGGGCTTCTGGATGCGGAAGGATCCGGCGAAACTTTTACACAGGCAGAAAAAGATGCTGCACTGGCGCTGGATCAACAGGTCTGCGAGCCGTTTACATACGACTATACGAGCGGCTGGAGGACGCTTCTGACGCGCGGGTTTCCGTTGTCATTTCTCCTGATCGCGCTGGCCGTTTGCGTCATTATCTCCCCAGTCTTTTCATGGGAGTACCAAACCGGTGCGGATGCCGTGGTGCTGTCCGCGAAGCGCGGCAGAAGCCAGGCGGTTCTGGCCAAAATCACCGCCGGCTTTCTTGTCACCAGCCAAATCTATGCCCTCGGCGTGTGCACTTTGCTTTTGTGTGTGCTTGTGCCCTTTGGAACCGGCGGCTGGAACTGTGAGTTTCAGCTTTTGTCTGAAACCTCATTCTACGGCTTGAAAATATGGCAGGTCATACTCTCCGGCATAGTCATTAACTACATCGTCATACTTTCCGTCATGGCCTTTGTCATGCTCCTGTCCGCTGTGTGCATAACCCCTTTCGCCGCCGTTATCGTCAGCATGTTCTGTACTGTCGTCCCCATGTTTTTTCCTGCCGGCAGCGCAGGCGGCCTTATGAACCATATTCTCGCCCTGCTCCCTGCCAAGGCAATGGAAACCTATACCGTCTTTTCAGCCTATATGTTTTTCCCTATGGGGAAAACGGTTGTCACGCTTCCGTATATGATTCTGATTGCCGCGATTGCCCTGATTGTGATCGCGCTGCCATTTGCGCACAGGCGCTTCTGTAAGCATCAGGTGGTGTAAGGTTCCTTTTCCGCCGGCTGTGGCGGCCCGCCGCGGAGGGCGGAAAAGGCTGTCAGCACACACAGCAAGAGGGCGTATCGATTCTACTTCAATCAATACGCCCTCTCAGAACTGCTCGTCCAATGGACCATACCTCCTTATTTAGTTTTTTCTTCTCTTCCATTTCACCCTTTTGTGCTTTCCACGTTTTCTTTGTACCCAATGCACTGTAACGTTCTGGCAAGTTCCGCTTCAGCAATCCGTTACTTTTTTCGTGTTCTGCACTGTTGTCTGAAACCTTTGCTGCTTATTTAGTTTTCTTTTATGGAAGATTTTGTTTTCCCTTTCTTTATTGTAAGTTCATTATATTGCACGCGAGTCAAATTGTCAATGCCTTTTTCAAAATTTTATTTATATTTTTAAAATTGTTTTCTGTCATACCTTTTTTCTAATAAATAATTGTTTTATATAATTTTAACTCATATTATATCTATTTATTTTAACATATTCTTCAATTTCCGATTATATGCAAAATTTTCTGATTATAAAAATGGAACCTTATCAGGAATAAAAAGGAAAGCAGCGGCTCCTATGGAGCGCTGCCTCCCTCTGTTTTTGGCTATCCCTATTTACTTACTGGCTTCCCATGCGTCGATCTGGGACTGTATTTCCGCAACAATCTTTTCCGAACCGTTCTGTTTCAGCTTCGCCACAAAATCGTCCACTGACTTGTTCACGGCTTCCGGAGACTCAAGATATCCGTATTTCAGATAATCGTAATACTCGCTTATCACGTTATTACATGCGGAGAGTTCGTTTTCAATGGCGGAAAGGTCGGGAATGAATCCCATATGTGAGGCCAGTATCGCCTCATTGTTGTATTCCGCCATTTTCTTCAGCATGATGTTGTCCGGTCCGCCATAGGACTCCGGAGCCTCCACAATGGTCAGATTTCCGAAGAACGGCCCATACCACTGCAGCCACCCGGGATTTGCCGCGTCCGCATTGCGGTTTGCAAGCTGCATCTTGCCGTCCCCGTCTTTCTCCCAATGCTCTCCCTCAAGGCCAAAACGCAGCATTGTAGCCACATAGGGATCATTGTTTATGAGCTCCATAGCCATCATAGCCCGTTCCGGGTTCTTGCTTTTTACGCCGATAGCAGTCATGGCTCCGGCATAGCCGCTTCCCTCCATGTAAGGATTGTCATATACTACCAGTTTCGAGTCGTAATTCTCTCCGTTCAGGTCTTCGGAGATCCAGGTATAACCCCATCCGTTCAGCATCAGAATGAAAGGCTCCGCCGCCAGGTTTCCCTCGAATGTGAATCCGTTGTTCGAAAGGACGCCTGCGCTTACCAGGCGCTGCTTCATCAGGCACAGCTCCCTGAATTCATCCGTTTCAAAAAAGTTGTACACCGTTTTCGTGTCAACCCCGGGAACGGCTTCCTTTCCGGGCACATTGCACACTGCCAGCTCATTGCATCCAAACTGTTCCAAAGCCACATAGTACGGGCAGAAGACATCATTGTAAGGCATCAGGGGCATCCCCTTATACTCAGGAAACTTTGCGTCGCGGGCCGCCACTGCCTCGATCAGAAAATCTTCCATTTCCTGAGGACCGGACCACCCCTGCTCCATATCCAGCCCCAGCTCTTTGGCCAGTGTATCATTATAAATATAGCTTATGATATAGCAGTTGTCTTTCAGCACAGGAACCCCATAGATATGGTCATCGACTTTCAGCCCCTCCCATACGTCATCTTTAAATAGATCTTTCAGGCTGGTGCCATACTCATCCCAAAGGGTGTCAATGGGATAGAACGCCCCCATCTTTGCATAAGTATAATAGGAAATATCCCCCGTGACTGCCAAAAGATCCACTTCTTCACCGGACATGAGTTTTGTGGACATGGTTTCTTCATAGCCTCCGGGTCCCATGATATTCAGCTTCACCTTACAGTTAATCTTTTCCATGAAATACTCGTCCAATGCAGCCTGAATCATGTCTACATCGGTGATATTGCCTGTCTGATAGCTGAGCACATACCACTGAAGCTCCGCATACTCCAGGTCCTCCCCGGCTGTCTCGCCTCCCTCTGCGGTCTCTGAAGCTTCTGCGGATTCTGTCCCGCTCTCCCCAGGCTCCTCCTGACTTGGCTTTGAAGACTCCTGGGAACTCTCCTTTTCCGAACCGTTTCCACAGCCGCTGAGCATGGCTGCTGCCATAGAAAATACACACAGCAATGATACTAATTTCCGTTTCATTTGTCATCCTCCTTTTTATTTAATGAAACATTAGAAAAACTATATTATATACAGCAAGTACGGCTGCCTATAATCAAATGGAAAGAAATTGCTGCCAAATAAGCCATATTGCGCCATATTTACAAAATACGGGAATGCAGTCACTCCTTGATGCTGCCCACTGTAAGCCCCTGTACGAAATACCTTTGAAAGAACGGATAGGCGAACAGCAGGGGCGCCACTGCCAGAACGGTACAGGCCATCCGCAGGTTCGTGCCGGGCAGGTTCTTCAGCATCTCCATTCCCCCCGGGGTGGAGGCAATTCTCGAATTTGCTTTCAGATAATCCACATTGTTCTGCAGCTGTGTCAGCAAAGTCTGCAGGGGCACCAGCTTATTGTTCTCGATATACAGCATGCCCGTGAACCAGTCATTCCACCTGGCCACGAAGCTGAACAGGCCAATGGTTCCCAGCCCTGCCTTGAACAGGGGACACACAATCCGGAAGAAAATGGTAAAATGCCCTGCCCCGTCTATCCTGGCCGAATCAAACAGAGCCTCCGGAATAGATGTCTTGATGAAAGTGCGCAGGATGATCACCCAATAGGCATTCAGAATGCCTGCCAGCAGCAGAATCCAAAAGGTGTCTTTCAGATGGTAATAGCGCACATTCAAAATATAAGATGGCACCAGGCCGCCCCCGAAGAGCATCGTGAAAAACAGGAACCATGTGAGCCCTCTCTCCAGCCAGAATCTCTTCTGGCATATGACATAGGCATACATGGACATGATGATCAGCCCCAATACCGTCCCCAGAGCAGAGTTTACAATGGTGACCAGGTAGGAATACACCAGCTGGCTCCCCATCTTGAATGTGTAATAATACCCCTCCATGGACCATTCCACGGGAAAGAAATTGTACCCCACTTCATTAATGCTGTTCGTACTGGAAAACGATACGATCACAATGAGAAGCACCGGTGCCACAAACACAATGGCAAAAATTCCAAGGATGATACCGAAAAAAAGATTCCATTTCCAGTTGATCCGGTTCAATTGTCTCTTCTTTTTCATTATTTTACCCCTAGCGCGCTTTGGCGCTCATATCAATCAATACTTGCCCTTTGATGACAGACCACCAGGTCTGGCTTGTATCCTCTCCCGCCTCAGAACATGGCACTGTCCGGATCCACTTTGGAGACAATCCTATTCGCCAGCAGTACAAACACAAAGCCCACTGCCGACTGAAACAGCCCTGCCGCTGTAGTCATTCCGATATTCACCTGGCTCTTCAGCCCCCGGTAGATATAGGTATCGATTATATTCGTCACCGGATACAAGGGGCCGCTGTCTTTGGTCACGGTGTAAAACAGACCAAAATCCCCGCGGAAGATGCCGCCCATGGCCATGATCAGGGAAACCGCAATGATGAATCGCAGATGGGGGATGGTGATATAAATGGCCTGTTGGAACCGGGATGCCCCGTCCAGCATGGCTGCCTCATAATAATCACTGGAAATCCCCGAGATCACCGCAAGGTACATCACCGCCTGATATCCCACGCCTTTCCAGGCATTGATGAATACCAATAGCGGCGGCCATATGCTGGTCCTTTGATACCAGTCGATCCCGCCCTCCTGGCCCAGCAGCTGCAGAACGTAATTTACAAATCCGTTCGAACGCTCCAGAAATGCAGTCACAATGATCGCCACCACCGCCCAGGACAGGAAATAGGGCATCATGTATATTGTCTGGAATGTCTTCGCAGTCTTCTTGGAGCCCAGGGAACTGAGCATCAGGGACAGAACCACCGCAATGGCCATGTTCAGAAAAATAAATACAATATTATACAATACCGTATTTCTTGTTATCACAAGCGCATCCGATGTGGCAAAGAGGAATTTGAAATTATCAAATCCGTTAAAGGGCGATCCGAAAATCCCTTTCTGCACATTGTACTTCTTGAAAGCCAGAACCAGCCCGCCCATGGGCAGGTAGCTGAACAAGATCAAAATCACCACTCCCGGCAGCGCCATGAGATACAGCGGGATGTCCTCCCTTTTGAATCTTCTTGTCATTGACTTTTGTTTTTGCTTTTTCACCCCATCCTCCATCCTCTCCTTTTTATCCAGATCTGCACTTCCGGAAACCTGGAAGCTTAGATTTCCATTAAGCCATGTCGCTGCCGTCACTTTCTATGGCTGCCTTTCTGCTGTTGACAGCCCGGAACGGTTCCATGTCAAATTTGGGCTCCCGTTCATAGGTATACAGACCGTTCACCTCCTGCTCCACATCGTAGAGCTGGGTATAGCAGAAGCCGGATATCCGGGGATTGTCCAGAAATACATCCGTAAGTCCCTTATAGCGCTCCAGAAATTCTTCCTCTGTCCGGGGCGTCTCCCCATAGCCCCAATCTCTCTCTCCTGCTGCTCCCGTGTCCCAGCGGATGCCGCCGTACTCGCTGATCATCACAGGAATCCCCTTTACGGGTGTCTGTCTCTGGGGATGGGTGTCCTGCAGCTCTCCTCCTGCCCTGAAGTCTTCATAATGCCCGGCCAGCTTCCCCGGATCCTGCTCGTAATCATGGAGATCATAAATGTCCGTGATCACATGGTAACTGCCGCTGGTATCGATGCAGGGCCTTGTGGTGTCATAGAGCTTCGTCGTCTTGTATACCACCCGCAGCAGATCCTCGTCCTGCTTTCTTCCGTTCACGTCCCAGGTCTCATTAAAGGGACACCATCCCACTATGGCCGGGTGATTGAAATCCCGCTCCATGACCTCCATCCATTCCGGCAGAAACGCTTTCAGAGCCTCCGGTCTGCTGTAGTCCAGTCCCCAGCAGGCATGCTCCTCCCAGACCAGATATCCCAGGCGGTCGCAGTGGTACAGATACCGAGGTTCAAAGATTTTCTGGTGGAGTCTCGCCCCGTTGAACCCTGCCTCCATGGACAGCCTGATATCCTTCTCCAGAGCTTCCTCTGACGGCGCCGTATAAATGCCGTCCGGATAATACCCCTGGTCCAGCACCAGCCTCTGAAAAATGGGCTCTCCGTTGAGCAGCACCTTTTCTCCCCGAATCTGAATCTCCCGCATGCCGAAGTAGCTTTTTATACAATCTTCCCCGAAAGTAAGTTCCAAGTCATAGAGTCTGCCTTTTCCCGCTTCCCAGAGATGGGATTCTGTCAGAGATAAGGTCAGCGTCGCCACCTGTCCCTGGACCTGCACCTGTCCCCGTCCACAGTCCCTGCCCTCATAGGAGGCCCGGGCTTCCAGCACTCCCGCCCCCTGCACCTTTGCTTTGATGGTCAAACTGTTCTCCGCCACATTGGGATAGTATTGCAGGGAGAGGATATAGCTTTCCGGCACCTCCTCCAGCCACACGGTCTGCCAGATTCCCGTGGTGCGGGTATAATTGCAGCCTCCGGAAAAATATGCGGGGCTCTGCTTTCCCCTGGGCTGCAGGCCGCAGCGCAGGTCGTCCCTGGCCAGTACCACCAGATTGTTCTCCCCCTCCCGGACATATTCTGTGATGTCAAAGGAAAAAGAGGAATATCCGCCCCTGTGCTCTCCCACCGACTCTCCGTTGAGCCAGACACTGCATTCGTAGTCCACTGCGCCGAAATGGAGCAGGAGTCTTTTCCGGTTCAGGTCTTTTTTCAACATCAGTGTTTTCTGATACCAGACTGCAGGCATAAAATCCGTTTTTGCCACTCCGCTGCATTTGCTTTCCGGGCAAAATGGCACAATAATCCGTTCCGGAAGTTCCGTATTATTGTATAACTTTCTGTCTTTCCCGCTGTCGCCGTAATCTATGTAAAAGTTCCATTCTCCATTCAGATTGGTCCAGTGCTGCCGCTCCATCTGAGGACGGGGGTGCTCCGGCCTGGGTATTGTCCGCAAATCCATTTCTCTCTTCCCTCTCCTTTGGCTTTTCGCCCATGTTTCTCATGCATTTCTTTCTTACATACTCTATTTTAATCAATTCTGTGAATTAATCAGGTCAAAAAAATCCTGTATATGTATGAAAAAATCCTGTTTTTAGTTTTTCTGAGAATAAACCATTGATTTTTTGTCTGTTTATTGTATAATTTTTACAAAGAGGCAACAGGCGTTAGCAGCTTCAAAACCGGAAATAAGACGAAAGCCAGGAGGTTACAATATGCCCGATATCTACAGGACAGCCCGGGAAGAATATTATTTTTATCTGGGGCCGGACTCTGCTGAGTTTTCTCCCCTTTCTTCGGGTATTACCTTTGCGGACCCCAACTACCATATTCTTCGTCCAAACGGGGACCACTATGTGTTTGAATACATTTTAAGCGGCCGCGGTTATGTGTACTTTAACGACCAAAAGGTAGCTTTAGGACCCGGCGCCGCTTACATCCTCCATCCCTGCACTTACCATCACTACTATTCCGATCCCCACAATCCCTGGACCAAGGTCTGGCTCAATGTCCGGGGGATGTTGGTGCAGCACCTGCTCTCGGACTATCACCTGAACACCAACTGTTATGTAGAAAACTTCAAGAACAGAGACTACCTCACCCAGGCGTTCTCCATTATGAAAAAAGACCCGGCCCACTGCAAAAGTGAACTGGCTCTTTTTCTTCATCATTATATTCAGTTGTTTTCGGAGACCCTTATCGGCCATCAGGAAAAGGCCTCTCCCGCTTTTGCCATGAAATGCTTTATCGAGCAGAATGTCCATCGCTCCATGCATATTGACGAGATCGCCGCCCATGCCCATCTCTCCCGCTCCCGGGCCAACGAGGTGTTCAAGAAAGAGTACCGTACCCCCCCTTATCGTTATTACCTTTCTTTGAGACTGGAGATTTCCATGAACATGCTGCGCCATTCTCCCATGACCATCCAGGAGATCTCCAACCATCTGGACTTTCCGGATTACCACCAATTTACGGCATTTTTCAAGAAATGGTGCGGCATGACGCCCACCCAGTACCGCCAGGAATTCCGGATGGAGCAGAACCGGATCACTGCCGAATCCGCGGTAAAAAACACCCCTCTCTAAAGACGGGGTGTTTCGCATATCACATAATTACAGCTTCCCAGTCACTCACATCAGCCTCCGCAAAGGAGCCACCTGGCCCATCTTGTCCAAAGGCGCCCTGTAGATCAGAAGAGAGATCAGATACTGCCCCAGTGCTCCCGCAATCAGCAGCGCCAGACCTGCGGCCACCGCCTGCCCCAGCGAAATGTCAATTGCCAGAAAATCCGTCAGCCTGCTGTCGCCGATGATTCCTCCGGAAAGACCGATGCAAATAACGGGAACCACACACAGGGAGGATATGATGAAATATTTGTAGGCTACACCGGTATACAGCATTATCGCCGCCATCAGTACCGCCATCAAAAGTAGGTTTTTTCCCATCCCTTCCCGGCTCTGGGGCTGAATTAGAAGTATAATGCCGCTAATCAGGATCTCTGCCAGATACACCACTGTCATAACGCTGAAATTGATCAGTGCGGGAATCCTGGTCTGTAGCCTCTTTTTTCCCGGTGAGGCCTGCACCATGCCCGTAATGTTCAGGGAGAAAAGTACCTGTACAGGCAGCATGCCCACCACCAGCATCATATAATCTGCCGGAAACATGTTTCCTGATATTCCTCCCAAGACAGCGGCGCCTATGCCCAGTACCACCGTAATCCCTCCCACAATACAGTTTGTCTTTATCCCATATCCGTACCGCATCATCTTTATGCCCAGCTTCCAGTCATTCATCATAATAACTCCTCTCCACCCTTTTCATGGCGGCTTTCACTGCCACCACGCTCATCAGGAACCCGAATATTGCAAACAAAATGTCGATTATCAGAATATACTCTGCCAGTCCCAGCAGAAAGATACCAAGCAGCGCCAGAATCATGGCTCCATAGCCCACAACCATGTTTATCCAGAGGAGGCTTCCGTATCTGGACAAAAAGGTCCCCAGTGTGGACACCAGATAAGAAAGCAGCGCCAGATACACCAGGATTCCGAACCCCTGCACCCCCGCAGCCTCGGGCAGCTCTCCTTTCCCCACCGCCAGAACCAGGCTAAACAGCGCCAGAATCCCGATTCCGGACAGAAGCTTCCGCAGCAGATCCATCTCCAGAGCGGTCCGAATTATTTCTCTCCCATGCCCTGAGGCTTTGAGATACTCCAGTCTCAGGGAGTCTTTCGTCTGGATCCCGCCGAAGAGCCAGACATCGGATATGATCTCCGCCATAGGCAGAAGCACGGTCACAATGATCAGGCCACCCCCTGCCAGCCCCCGCTCTATCAGAAAGCCCAGGCCGGATATCACCAGGGGAAGCGCCAGATATACTCCCAGCCGATACCAAAGAGAGGTAAATACCAAATAGCTCTTTATTTTCTTCCTCATACCGCACCTATGCCCTCTTTCCGAGACTTGTGTTGGCTTTCATCACGGCCACGCTGATCTGGGACAGGGTGGGCGTCTCCAGGGTGATATCCATGCCGGCCAGCCGGTCCAGATTCCGGGACAGACAGATTCCCTCGAACCCATAGGTGCTCCTGTGCATGGAGAACATAGCTTCACCAGCCTTTCCGGCGTCCGCCGCCTCCCCCTTTACGCAAATATACTTCTCTTTCAGCTCCTCCACAAATCCCTCTTCCACAATACTGCCATTCTCCAGAATAATCGCATAATCCGTGACACTTTCCATATCGGATATATTGTGGGTGGAGAAAAATACCGAATTCTCCCCGCCGCCCTGGTCCAGATAGTCCCGTATCAGATCGCAGAGCCGGTCCCGCATCAGGGGATCCAAGGGGGATGCAGGCTCGTCCAGGATCAGCAGCTTCGTGTCTCTGGCCAGAACCGCGGCCAGCATGAGTTTCATTCGGTTGCCGTCGGAAAGGCTCTTGACCTGCTTTGTCGCATCCATGCCGTTTCCGCCGATGCCCAGTTCCTCGCACAGCGCCCGGTATCTGTCCCTATGGAAATTGGCAAAGAGAAGTCCGCTGATCTCCTCCACCTGCCTGATGGTCCACTGGGGGAGAAAATAGCTGCCCGGGCCTGTATAGCCTATCTGCTCCTGCACCTGGGCGTCAATCTTCTTCTCTGGGCAGCCAAAGTAGGAGATCTCTCCCTTATAATCCAGGCGGATGCCGGTCAGGATGTTGAGCAGCGTGGTCTTGCCGGCTCCGTTTTCGCCGATGAGGGCGGTGGCAAAGCCTTTGGGCAGCTCCAGCCTGGGGACGGAAAGCTGAAATCCCTTGAAGCTTTTCCGGAGATTCCGGGCCTGCAGCACATTTTCCTGTATCCGCGCCCTCTGCTCCTGCCCGCTGCCAATATCGTTAATTTGATTTCTTTCAATTGTTTTTACGTCCATTTTGGTCATATCATCCTCTTCCTCCTCGTTCCGCTATCCGATTTCCTTTTCTTCCCGCATGTCCAGCAGGGTGCGGAGAATCTCCTGGAGCTCTTTCCCCGTCATCCCGGCTATCTCCGCCGCGCGGATTGCCTCCGACAGAGCCTCCTCCACTTTGCGCAGGTGCTGCTCCCTTAGCATCTCGCTGTCCTGGGCATTGACATAGAAGCCCTTTCCCTGGGCTGCCGTCACAAGCCCCTCCGCCTCCAGCTGCTCATAGGCTTTCATGGTGGTGATGACGCTGATCCGCAGATCCTTGGCCAATCCCCGGATGGAAGGGAGATATTCTCCCTCCTTTAACTTACCCGCCAGGATATCCGCCCTCAGCTGCTCCGCGATCTGCTGGTAGATCGGGACTCCTGAATTCTGTAAAAGTTTCAATGGCATCAACCTCTCTACTGTTTATATGTTATATATACACCATAATCAGTTGTATGTCAATAGGAAATCTCAATTTTACTGTGGAATTTTCAGGGAGATATTTTTATGATAAATCCAATGTTCTCCGCGGCGCCTCCGGCTTCGAGACGGCCATTATAGTCCATATGGGATATCGTCAGGACATTTCTCTCTGCCCGGTAGTTCCCATTCCAGCCGTCTTGCAGCGCGATATCGCCCTCAAAGGTTAGGGTAATTTCCCAGCCGTCTAAAACCGTATCACCTAAATTGGTTACGGTCGCTTCATATTGATAGTAGTTTTCCTGATTCTGTTCCCAGGAATTTACAAGCTTTGTCTGCACATTCAGCTGGTCCGATTCCGGGCTTTCACCCCTGGGTTCGGCGCCGGCAGGCATCTTCGGGGGATTCTGCGCGCTTTCATTTCCGGCTGAATCCAGATTGCCGGCGGGAGCGTTTTCTCCCGTTTCTCCTGCAGCTCCCACATCTCCTGCCTCTTCTGCATCTCTCACAGCTCCCGCAGTTCCTCCATGGCCGCCCGCATTCCCCTCCTCCGGGCTCCCTAGCATCTCCAGCAGCCACTTCCCGGAATCGCTCAGATCCTCTTCGGTAAATCCGCTGGTCTTGCTGCAGCTGCTTTTCAGGATCGCGGAGGTCTCCGCTTTGTTGGACAGATTCCACGCCACATAGCTTATGCCGTACTCGTCCATGACCTCCACCCACTTGTCCGCCTGGCCCTTGTCGATGCCGCCGTTGCCGCTGGCGTCGCAGATGCCGTATTCCGACACAAATACAGGCAGACCTGCGTCAACCGCTTTCCCCATAGTGTCCCGCAGGGAATCCCTGTGGGTGGCCGCATAGAAATGCAGGGTGTACATGATATTCTCATACCCCGTAATGGGGTCTACTGCCGCCTGGTCCACATACTGGGACCAGTTGGGCGTGCCCACCAGGACAATGCCGTCCGCGTCCTGCTCCCGGATGACGGCTATGACTTGTTCCGCATAGGACTTTATTTCGGCCCAGGAGACGCCTCCGTTGGGCTCGTTGCAGATTTCATAGATGACATTTTCATAGTCAGCGTACTCCTCCGACATTTCCCGGAAAAATTCCTTTGCCGCCTCCAGATAGGTATTGGGATTTCCGTCTGACAGGATGTGCCAGTCAATGATCACATAGAGCCCGCAGTCCGTGGCGTACTCCACACCGTTTTTGACCAGGGCCTTTAAATCCTCCTGGTTGCCGCCCGTGCAGTATCCGCCGCTTTCTCCGGTATACATGGCCAGGCGGACTACGTCCATCCCCCACTCCTCTCTTAGCTGCCGGAAGCACTCTGCATTTACATACTGCGGAAACCAGGCCAGGCCGTGGGTGCTGATTCCCTTTAGCTGGACGGGATTGCCGTCACTGTCCGTAAGCCCGGCGCCGGATACGGACAGGGGGCACAGCGTTCCTGCGGCATCCTGTCTCTGTGTCCCATTGCCGCCGGATACGGCTTCCCCGGTCATTGCCCCTGCGGTTCCGGCTTCTGCCTCTCCCGCTTCCGTTTCCGCGTTCCCGCTTACGGATTCTGTTTTTCCTTTTTCTGCTCCGGCGGTCTGGCTTCCGGCTCCGGGCTCTCTGGCCCCGGCTTCCCCGCTTCCGGCTCCCGGCTCTCCGCTTTCGGCTCCGGCGGTCTGGCTTACGGCTCCGGGCTCTCTGGACCCGGCTTCCCCGCTGCCCGCTCCCATCCCTGCTCTTTCGGCTCCTGCGGTCCCGGTGCCGGCTCCCGGCTCTCCGTTTTTTGTTCCACCTGCTCCGGTTTTGGCCTCTTCCCTCTCTGCCTCTCCGGCTTCCGTTCCCGCATCTCCGATTCCTGCTCCGGACTCTCCCTGCTCCTCAGTCCCGCTATCATGCACCTGGCTTACCCCGCCCGCCGGGGCCTGCGCCCGGCCGCAGCCTGCGGCACAGAATATCCCGATCAAAAGCACACTGCAGCATATGATCATCTTTCTCATAGCCATCCACCCTCCTGCTATCCTTTTATTCTCGCTTCCCTATATGCAGCTGACAGTATCAGTTCTTAATGATATATCAGCACAAAATACTCCTGTTCTCAAATTCTATCAATCCACACGGCTTTGTCAAGTTCTTTGTTGCCGTGCCAGCTTTGCCAGTTCACATGCCGGCTTCAACTGCACCAGCTGTTCCCTTGTATCTCTTCCTGTTATCCCTATTCCTGCTTCAGGGCAAAAACTCCTCTCTATGGACGTAATCTGCATTATCAACCTGCCGACCGATCTTTGTCAAGATTCCCGCCAGGCTTCAAAAATAGCAAAATTCAAGCTTCCCGAAAGCAATTCCGGGAAGCTCGCTTCTTCTAAATATTCACTGGCCGGCACTCATATTTGACACTCATATTTCATTCTGTACCTTGAAATAGACAAGGAAATATTGTTTGCTGATGAAGATAAATTGGAAATTAAGAGGTGATCGGCAAGTATTTGCTTTGCAATAACAGCAACGGTCCAAGCCGAGGCGACTCCCAAGTTCTTATCCTGTGTAGCATCTAGCTGTCTTTTGTAAGCGGCATAGGATTCCTTTGTATTTATATGAAACACAAAAAGAAACCTAAAAAATAGAAGTAATCCTAAATTCAAAATTCATTGAAAGAAATAATACCGATCCCATAAATATTTCGAGAAGTTATATACAATTTATCCCTTTCAATATAGGCATTACCACTAAGGCTTAATGGCGTTTTTATTTCTTTTCTTTTTTCCAATGTATTCATATCCCATAAAGTAATTTCACTGCAAGGATAGGAAACCGTCACTAACATATCATTGTATAATCCAACACAATCAAACATTTTCTTATGCACATTTTTTTGCAATTTATCAATTTCAAATTTCTGCAAGTCAATCTTAAACAGTTTTTTATCCTGGCAGGCCGCATATAATGTTGTACCATTTACATACAAACTCCTGATATTTTGCTTGCTTAAGTCCAGCTTTTTCTCGCTCAGCATCGTATCCCTGTCCAATAACAGTAATTGTCCATCTACTGTTCCGCACAATAAATAGTGATCAAATATTTTTAAACTCCACATACTGGCGCCGGAAATAACATACTCATGTTTGTCAAAAGAGCTTTTGTCAACAGCTATAATCTTTCCGTTTCGAATAGAACAATATATCCTCTTTTCATCTACGGTCATTCCGCAAATATCCGTGCTTAAATCTTCTCCTATTTTCCATTTCCCAATTATCTCATAGTCTTCTCTGCCCAAAACATATAGGGTACAAAAATCGCTTATATAAATCCGGTTCTCATCGGCAATGATAATTCTCGCCGAGCCCTCTTTATCAAATATTTCTTTTTTGCAAACGATTTTTCCGGACTCTTTGTTGATTTTATAGAGCATTTTTTTGCACAGGAAATCAATGTAATATTCTTGTATGCAAAATCCCAATACTGCACTTTCTGATTTTATCAGATAATCCATATACTTCCTCCCTACAAATTCCCAATTTGCCTCTTACAACAGCATTAACAGTATACCATGCAATTACATGTAATTCCACATCTTATTTAGAGGAAATGGATCGGCACCAGCCGGGCTTTAGCTGCTCCTGATTTTCCGATAAGAGGATATTTAACACAGCGGTAACTTCCAGTCCTTGACAGCCCCCGACCTGATGGCATATGATATTAGTACATAACGATCGAAAAAGGAGGCTATCATGTCAGTCTACGAATTGAAAAACAGTGAAATCGCCATTGGGGTGGAAAGTCTGGGGGCCGAGTTAAAATCCCTAAGGAAGCTGGATACGGGCACAGAGTACATGTGGTGCGCAGATGCCAGATACTGGAACCGGACCTCCCCCATCCTGTTCCCTTTCGTGGGAAGCGCAAAAGACAAGAAATACCGTACCAAGGGACAGACTTACACCATGACCCAGCACGGCTTTGCCAGGGACATGGAATTTGAGCTGCTCTCCCGGACGGAAACCGAGATTTGGTTCGGACTCCACTCCAGCCAGAAGACGCTGGAGAAGTATCCTTACGACTTCTTCCTGAAGCTGGGCTACCGGATCGAGGGCTGCAGGGTCTGCGTCCTGTGGCAGGTAGAGAATCCCGGCCGGGAGATTCTGCCTTTTTCCATCGGCGGACATCCCGCTTTTAACTGCCCCATTGACAAGGACACAGCGCGCAGCGCCTATTTCCTGGATTTCGGCAATGTGGACCAGGTAGTCAGCACCAAAATCAGCAAAAACGGCCTGGCCCTGGACGGCAGGGAATCCTATGTACTGGAGGACGGCATACTGCCTCTGGGGGATCATCTGTTTGACCATGATGCTTTGGTCATCGAGGACAGCCAGACGGATACCGTGTCTCTGTGCAGGCCGGATAAGAGCAGCTATGTCAAGGTTACCATGGACGCCCCCCTGTTCGGCGTATGGTCCCCCGCCGGCGACCCGGCCACGCCTTTCGTGTGCATAGAGCCCTGGTACGGCAGATGCGACAGCGAGGATTTCACAGGAACACTGGAAGAGCGCAAATGGGGGAATCGCATCGCCCCCGGCGAAATCTGGGAGGCTTCCTATACTATTGAAATCGCCTGAGATCACAATAGGGCTCTGGGCAGCAGAAAGTCGGCCAACCCCGCGCGTTGTCCGATTCATTTCGAGACTGGCCCGGGAAAACATTGTAATACAATCAACAACCTCGCGGCATCCGCTTGACCCATTGCCCGCGGGAATCAAAATATGACGGAAAAGGAGTAGCAATCATGGACAAAATTACGGAAATCAGAAATCTCTGCCAGGAAAAGCAGATCCGCATGATCGATTTCAAGATGACGGACATCGACGGCCGCTGGCGCCACATCACCATCCCGGTGGAGCGGTTCGGGGAGGATACCTTTACCTACGGCATCGGCTTCGACGGCTCCAATTACGGCTATGCGCCCATTGAGAAAAGCGATATGGTGTTCCTGCCGGATCCCTCTACCGCCTATGTGGATCCCTTTGCATCCGTGCCCACTATAACCATGTGCGGCAATGTATGCACCATCGGCAAAGGAGAGAACAAGCCTTTCGACCAGTATCCCAAGAACGTAAGTCTCCGCGCCGTGGAATACATGAAAGAAAGCGGTATCGCCGACCGCATGGTGATCGGACCCGAGTTCGAGTTCTATCTCTTTGACAGCGCCCGCTTCCAGGTGACGCCCAGGCAGTGCGGCTATCGCATCGATACCAGGCAGGCGGACTGGAACCACAGCCTGGACACCCCGGGCAACAACGGCTACGAGGTATCCCACAAGGGCGGCTATCATATCTCGGCCCCTCAAGACGTGGGCTATGACCTGCGCAGCCGCATGTGCATGATGATGGAAGACTGGGGCATCCGGGTAAAATACCACCACCACGAGGTGGGCGGTCCGGGCCAGATGGAAATTGAGGTGGAGCTGGACGATATGCCCTCCATGGCAGACAATACCATGATCATCAAATACATTATTAAGAACCTGGCAGCCCAGGAGGGCAAGACCGCCACATTCCTCCCCAAGCCCATTTACCAGGAGGCCGGCAGCGGCATGCATGTACATATGCTGCTGTTCAAGAACGGATTGCCCCTGTTCTACGATGAGGAGGGATATTCGTCTTTAAGCCGGACGGCCCATTATTTCATCGGCGGGCTGCTGAAGCACATTGCCTCACTGTGCGCTTTCACCAATCCCTCCACCAACTCTTTCAAGCGCCTGGTGCCGGGCTTCGAGGCTCCGGTAACCGTAGGCTACGCCACCTCCAACCGCAGCGCTGTGATCCGGATTCCGGCCTACGCCAAGTCCCCGGAGACCAAGCGCTTCGAGCTGCGCAATCCGGATGCCACGGCCAATCCCTATTACGCCTATGCGGCCATCCTCATGGCCGGCTTAGACGGAATCGAGAACAAGATCGACCCGGCGGCAAACGGCTGGGGACCTTACGACTTTAACCTCTATACCCTCTCCGCGGAGGAACAGAAAAAAATCCAGGGCCTGCCCAAATCTCTGGGAGAGGCGCTGGATGCCCTGGAGGCTGACCATGGGTATCTCACAAAGGGCGGCGTGTTCCCCCAGAGGCTGATTGATATCTGGGTGGCCAGAAAGCGGGAGGAGTTGCGCCAGATGGAGCAGATTCCCCATCCGGCGGAGTTTCAGAGATATTATGATCTGTAGGTCTGCGCGGTGAGTCGGAGTGTTTACTATTGACCGGCAGCGTAAAACCGCAATGCGCACATAATTGCATCATGAGAATAGGAGGTAACATCATGAAAGTCTTACTGATCAACGGAAGCCCCCGTCCAAAGGGCAACACTTCCATCGCCCTGCAGGAGATGGAGAAGACCTTTGCCGCAGAGGGCATCGAGACGGAGACCATACAAATCGGCATGAAAGACATCCGGAGCTGCATCGCCTGCGGCAGATGCGGGGATCTGGGGAAATGCGTGTTCGATGACATCGTAAATGAAGTCGCCCCGAAATTCCAGGAATGCGACGGCCTTGTAGTGGGAAGCCCTGTATACTACGCCTCTGCCAACGCCACTCTGGTGGCTTTCCTGACCAGGCTCTTCTACAGCACCCATTTCGACAAGACCATGAAAGTCGGCGCCAGCGTGGTGGCGGCCAGGAGGGGCGGGCTTTCCGCCACCTTTGACGAACTGAACAAATTCTTCACCATCAGCGGCATGCCCGTAGCCTCCAGCCAGTACTGGAACAGCGTCCACGGCAGAGGGCCGGGGGAGGCGGCCCAGGACGAGGAGGGGCTGCAGACCATGCGCACCCTGGCAAAGAACATGGCTTTCCTGATGAAAAGCATCGCCCTGGGGAAAGAGGCCTATGGCCTGCCGGATAAAGAGGAGCATCTCTGGACCCATTTCATCCGCTGAGGCAATTTCCCGTCAGGACGAAAGCCCACCGGAAAAGTTTCCGAAAGAGCCCCCATATAAGCAGCCCATACAGGGAAATCAAAGAAGCCGATGCCGCCCAGATATATATCCGAACCATATATGGCATCGGCTTCCGGCCAGGATAAGCCTGCCAGAGCCCTCCTCTCTTCACGAGATTGCAGACATACAGCCATTTTCCAGTTTATATATGGCATCGCACAGATAGGCAATGTCATCACGATTGTGGCTTGCCAAAAGAATGAGCTTTCCTTTTCTCTTCTCCTCCAACAGCAGTTCCCTCACTTCCATGATCCCCTGTCCGTCCAGACCATTCATGGGTTCGTCCATGATCAGGATAGGCATTTCCTCCATCAGTACCTGCGCAATGGCCAGGCGCTGCTTCATACCCAGAGAATACTTTGCAACTTTTTTTCTGCTATGATAGTCCAGCCTCACTGCGGACATAACATCCTGTATCCGCCGGGAATCTTTCCTGTGCAGAAGCCCATAGAGAAACTCCAGGTTCTTCCGTCCGCTATACTGCCCGATGAAAGCCGGCTCTTCAATGGTAAAGGCAATGTTGCGGGGCATGTCGTCGCCGATGCCCACTGCCTTTCCGTTAATCAAAATCTCTCCTTCCGTGGCTGCATAAAAGCCGCAAATGCACTTAAAAAGCACCGTCTTGCCTGAGCCATTGTGACCTACAAATCCGGTAATGCTGCCCCCTGCAGCTTGAAAGGAAATATGGTTCAGGGCAATTCCCTCCTTAAACTTTTTTGACACATCCGCCACTTCCAAACAACACTCCTGCATGATGTTACCTCCTGTTATTTTCCTGTGTGCGCTCTACCCTGCGCCTGGCCATGAGCAGTTCAAACAACGTCAGCAAAAGAAGCATAGTTATCATATAGCCTGGTTTCGGCTGCTCAGGGTTCAGGATATTGTAATGTTTTTCCAGCTGTATCCAATTTGTCGGAGAATAGGGAATAAGGCTTCTGAACCGTACCGCTGCCAGACCCAAAAATATTATGAAGCTTCCTGCTGCAGCCCCTGCGGCCCTAAAATAAAAATTCAGCCAAAAGACCAGCATCCCCATCATTCCCAATAACAGTCCCAAGATAATGAATGTAAGAGCATTTGCTTCCAGGAGTTCGTAATTGGAGAGCACCAAATAGGGCACGGTGACATAGATATCATACCCGGCAGCTACGCCGCCCGACAGCATTATCCAGCCTCTTCCCCAACTGGCGCTCCACTGAGCCACTCTGCAAAGAAGCAGATTCTGGATAACCAGCAGAAAGACAGCATAAAACCATCCAAAGCTGATCAGGTACAAGCCCTGAGCCACCGCCCACCGGGACACTCCTATCCGTGCAATGGAATACCTTTCCCTCTCCCTGTCCAAGGGTAAGTTTGACACTGCAAAAATGTATATCAGCAGAAAACTCAGCACTACATATTTATTGGTCCAAAGAAATGCGAATCCCCACTGGCTCAGCCTAACGTCCAAGTCAAGGCAATACTTCCTTAATCCCGTTAAAAACGCATCCATAGTCAGCACCGTCAAAATTAATACGGACAGCATTATGTGGTGAACTTCCACTTTCGAAATATAATGGATATTACAGCGCCCGCTTCCAGGTGACGCCCAGGCAGGCCGACTGGAACCAAAGCCTGGACACCCCTTTCAACAACGGCTACGAGATATCCCATAAGGGCGGCTATCATATCTCGGCCCCTCAGGACGTGGGCTATGCCCTGCGCGGCAAATCCATGGGCAGTCAGAATTTGGGCCGGAATCGCAATATCGGGGACAGACACCTGCCCCCGATATCCTATACCCGGCAATCCTGCTTTCAAGGCAGCCTGACCGCCGTCAATTACATGTCTGTCTACTTTGTGATCCAACTGCTCCAGTCCGACATCTTTTATTGCCTGCCTTTATGTATCCGCAGGGAGTCGGAAAGCTTTGACACTGAAAGAAAGAGACTTTGGCAGTTCCGCCGTTAATTCTATCTCCCCTGTCTCCAACAGGCCTTTCACCTGACTTCGGGACAATCCCAGAACCGCGGCAATCTGCTTTTCCCAGCGGATCTTCCATTGATAGGGATTTGTTATTGTGATCAGAATCCGCTCTCCAATTCCACTGTTTTCTGTGGTTTCATGCCGCTTCACAAAGTCATAACGCAGGCTGTCCGGATCAATGTCCGCTTTATTGGCCCGAAATAACCGCATATCTCTGCCATACATTTCGGCAAGCTGTTCCTCATTGTCCAAAAAGCGCTGATATTCTTCTTTTGAAATGGAAGACACTTTCTTACGTTCATAAATGGCAAGATTGAGCGTATGTTTGCACTCTTCGCATTGATAGATCAGCCAGACGTCCAGTTTGTTCCCATTGGCATTGACGCGGAATTTCTTTGTGTTTCTGTAATGGGTCTTTCTGCCGCATTTGGGGCAGCTTTTGGTTATCCAAAAGGAATTTTTCAGAGTAATTTCATACTCCATTTTCTTGAAATAGCACATTTGCATCTCCTGCTCTTTTTACGTCGCGATGCATGAGCTATTACATGATTTCATTTTATTTGCAATAGCCATGCTATGCAAAATGAACGGGTGTAGTCATAAAATATCTCTCTCCTCTCTTCATAGTTTCTTTCAAAATATCGCAGTCAGTCTCCCTTTCTGGCTATCATAATCGTTGCGCTGCCATCCAGGACTTTTTCAATTATAAATCCTGCATCTCCAAGTAATTCTGTTTCGTGTTCCAAGGTCAGAGGAATGTCAAAGTGCACATAGCAATTCTCCGGTATGGCGGAGCGCTTTCGTCTGTCCAGATATACATCCCGCAAAAGCTCCTCTTCTTCACTGCAGCAGGCAATGTAGTCTCCCAAGATAAAAAAGCCGTTTTCTTTCAGACTGCAGTAAATCCTCCGATATAATTCCTTTTTGCGTTCCGGCAGAAAATGATGCAGGCTCTCGAAAGAAATAACCGCATCCCATTTACCATGCCCAAAATCATACTGAAAATAGTCCTGACATATTGCGGTAAAGGGTTTGTCATGATGTTTTGCAAGCAGTTTGTCCAGCATATCGGCGCATAAGTCTACACCTGTTACTTCAATGTCCGGATTCTTTTGCCATATCTTGTCCAGCTCCAGGCCGGTTCCGCATCCTAAGTCTAAAATCCTTTGGCACTTGGAAGGTATGCTTTCGGAAAAGGCCCTGTAAGATTCCTCCCAAACTGACATATGTTCTTCATAATCATGCAGCCGCTTCGTAAAGAAAGCAGACATTTCTTCCAGTGGGGAATCTGCCGTATCCCGAAGCCATTGTCTTAAATTCCGCATGTACGTTTCAGATGACTGTATCATAATTGTTTGATCACAGAACCCTGTATCGTGTTCTATGATATCTCTCCTTTACTCTTTCCCAGTCCCCCCGCTGCTAACAACAGGACATCAGGCTTGTAGCGCTGCAAGCGGCAGGGGATGTGGCCCTCGCGGCATTCACCAAATGAATGCTGGTCCATCCGCTCGGCTCATTGCCCGCGGGAATCAGACCGCGACTCTCTCTGCGGTATAGCGTAACACATTTTAATCCCGCTCTCCACCTCGCGCTTTTTTCCAAAAAAACATGAGCCAATACCGAGTATCAGCTCATATTTTTACGGACAATCAGCCGTCCGGATATGCCTATTGTGTTCTCATTTTTCTCAGAATACGCTGTATGCTCTTCTCTGACAGATAGTATTTACAGGCCAATTCCGCCGTCCTGCTTCCCGCAAGATAGTCCTCGTAAATCTGTCCGTCACGCCTCAAAAGTTCCTGTTTCGTCTGTGTGCCCGTCCCCCACACCTGTCTGTGTGACGATCTGCGAGGGATATAAATACTCTCTCCGTCAACATACTGCTGTATCAGCTCAATTATCTCAGCGGGCAGAATTTCTTCTGCTCTTGTATAGCCCATGTCTGCCTCCCCAAACTTTTATTTTCAGGAATAGCATTGGCTATAGCAATTGTTCTCTGCAATAGCCAGTGCTATGCAGCCATAACATATCTTTTCATATACGAATTATCCCCTTTCTGAAATCTTTTCTCCATCATACCATGATTTCCGGGATAAATCAAATTTTTTCACCTGTGATCATCTCACATGAGACTACAAAGGTTACTCGTTCACAGGTAGTTCCGAAAGTGTTTTCGTGCGCATTTTATGCGAAAAAGACAGCAGACGCCATACAATCGAATTCTATTTTTAAGTTGTATGTGTGCATCATATTGCTATAAGCGGCGAAGCCGTGAGCCGCAACACCGGAAGTGCCGTCCTAATCTACCCGGGAATCCGCAGCACCTGGCCGATGTTCAGCAGATCGCTGGTCAGGCCGTTCAGGCTCTTGATGGCTTCCACCGTGGTCCCGTATCTCCTGGCGATCACCCAGAGGGTATCCCCCGGGCGCACCGTGTATTCCACGGAGCCGCCGGACTGAGCCGTCGGAATCCGCAGCACCTGCCCCACATCCAGCGCATCACCGGTCAGGCCGTTCAGGCTCTTGATGGCCTCCACCGTGGTCCCGTATCTCTGGGCAATCAGCCACAGACTGTCGCCGGGGCGCACCGTGTATTCCACATAGCCGCCGGACTGGGATGTCGGAATCCGCAGCACCTGCCCCACATCCAGCGCATCACTGGTCAGACCGTTCAGACTCTTGATGGCCTCCACCGTAGTCCCGTATCTCTGAGCGATCAGCCACAGACTGTCGCCGGGGCGCACCATGTATTCCACATAGGACGGCCCGGGAGAGGGAGACGGCCCCGGGGACGGCGAGGGGCCTGGAGACGGCACGTTCTCGCCGATTCCCTGGTAAACGTCATACAGTTTCCTCCAGGTAGACTGCCCCACGATTCCGTCCTCCGCAAGGTTCATGGCCCGCTGGAAAGCCATCACGGACTCCCTTGTGCCGCTGCCGAATACGCCGTCCTGGGCCGGGGCCGGAACGCTTGCGTAATACTCCGACACCACATTCAGCAGATACTGTAAAGTCACCACGTCCTGCCCCCTGGAGCCCTGGCGCAGGATCGCATTGGGCGGAACCGTCCCGATCCCCAGAGAGATCCCCTCGCTGTCCAGCTCCGCCAGCCTGGCCACCGCGCTGTAAAGGCTGGAAATCTTGAACCAGGTGGACTTCCCTACAATGCCGTCCGCAGCCAATCCGAAAATGCTCTGGAACTTTACCACAGCCGCCCTGGTGCTTTCCCCAAAGGTGCCCGCAGGGTCCGTGATCGCCGGAATGGCAGGATAATTCCTGCGGATCCGGTTCAGATACGTCTGAATGGTCTGCACATCCAGCCCCGTGCTCCCCACCCGCAGCGGCGTCCCCGGATAGGAGGTCAGACTGCCTGTGATAATGTCGGTGCGCGCCAGCTCTATGTCTTTCGGATAGTAGGACCGCAGAATCTGCAGCGGCGTATAGCCCTTGTTCGCCAGCGTCACGGTGCCCCACTGGGACATGCCGCCGCAGGTGACGGTACTGCCGTTGCAAAAGGACGTAAAATAGGGCACGTTCTGTCCCTGTCTGCGCACATATTCATTGAAGATGTCATCCACCACTCTGCTGATGGATTCATAGATGGGACGGCCGTACACAAAGTTCTGGTCATAGGCCGTGCTGCTTGTGATGTCGAACGGATATCCCTTGGCTCTGTACCATTCCGTGAAAACGCGATTCAGCGCAAACGTGATGATGGCATAAATATTCGCTCTCAGCGAAGCCTCGGGCCAGGTGGGATAGATTTCGCTGCTGGCCACGTTTTTCACATAATCCGGGAAAGACACCTGCACATTGGCGGCATTTGCGCCGGGAGACCCCAGATGTACCGTGATGGGATTGGGGATCACTACCTGGCGCAATATCCTGTCCTCCCGGTTCCCGCCCGGACCGTCAGCCCGGGGGACGCTGTCTCTTTCCTCCCGGTTTCCCGCGAAATCCTCATGGTCCGTTCTCTCCGCTCTCCATGCCCGCGGCATTTCCTCCGGCTCTCTGCCGCCATTTGACAGCCTGACGCCGGCCCCGCCTGCATCTTCCGGCCCCCTGGCATCCCCCGGCCCGGTGCCATCTGTCCTTGTACCGGCGCCCGGCAATCGGTTTGTATCCACTATGCCTATGTCTTCTTCCATATCGGTCCGCCCCTGCTGGCTGCGCTTTTCCTGCATGGCCACGGCGGGCTTTCCCACGAAGATACGCGTCTCCCCGGGCCGCCGCTGATTCTGCTGCATAGGCACCATGGCCAGGGGCAAAGTGGCAGTCTCCTGATCATAGATGGGTATATTCGAGACATAAATCGTGTCAAAGCCCGCTTTCTGTGCCAGCACATTGTAGCTTGCATAGGGCAGTCCGGAAAAATGCTGATTCTGGGAAAAGCTTTTGTCCAATGTCTCCAAAGGCACCGTCTCCGTCTCTCCGCTTTCGTCCGTGGTAAGCCGATACAGACTGTTGCCCTCATCGTCCAGCACCCTGACCTGTACGCCCTCCAGCGGAACGGCCTCATGGGCAGTCCTCGCCTGTATGGTCAAATATCCAATCGCCATATCGATGGTTCTCCTGATTTCCTGTCATATACAGGATATGACACTGCCCTGCATTCAGTGCCACCTCGAGGCGATTTCAGCGTTCTTTTCGTGACAGACCCAAGGCAGCCGTGGCATCTGCCAGCGTTACTGTTACGGCTTCGCCGCTCACAGCAGCGTGATGCACACTTACAATTGTATGGCGCCTGCTCTCCAAGGAATCGCAGCGATTGCTTGGGATTGTTCGTGCAAAATGCGCAGGAGAACGCCTCGCGAACTGCCTGTGAACGATAACGATGTCTTAGGTTGTTCGTGCAAAAACGTATAAAAACACCTCACGGAACTGCCTGTGAACGATACGCAATGTTTAAGGTTGTTCGTGCAGAAACGCATGAAAACACCTCACGGAACTGCCTGTGAACGATACGCGATGTCTTAGGTTGTCCGTGCAAAAACGCATGAAAACACCTCACGGAACTGCCTGTGAACAACAGCCTGCGTTCTATGGTCAGCCATCGATACTGCCAAAAATGTGTTGCAATTCCGATTTTCATATGATATGATGAAACCACTTCAAAAAATCTATTTTTCATAACGGCATAAGCTGT
>JAAWOU010000022.1 GCA_022799755.1 Lachnospiraceae bacterium | reverse complement strand
CTATATGTATATACTTTAGAAAGGGAGAGTAAATCGTATGAAATGGAAAAGAAAAGGAAAACAAGTTTTTGCGATGATGCTTGCCGTGGCGACTCTGTTGAGCGATTGTGCGCCTAATGGTATTGTTTTTAGATGGGGTTGCGCTGTTTTTGTGTGTCTAAAATCCTGTAGACAGTTCCGCCCTCCTTTCATCCTTGACCTTGATGCGGATCGGATATACCGAAAATCCTCTCGGTATTCTTCCTGGCACTCTCTGCAAGCTTATCCTCGGGCACTTTCATGTATTTCGCCAGCTCCTTGACGACATATTTGATATTCCAGGGCACGTTTGTCCTGTCCAGTCCGGGTACGTTCCGGGGCGTCAGATAGGGCGCATCCGTCTCCACCAGTATCCTGTCCATCGGAATCAGATGAACTGCCTCCCGCAGTTCCTTTCCCCGTCTGTCGTCACAGATCCAGCCCGTTATGCCGATGGAAAATCCCATGGAAAGGTACTGCTCCAGGGTGTTCCTGTCGCCTGTAAAGCAATGGACCACGGATCTCTTACAGATATCCGGATGCTTTTTGAACCTTTTTATAAAGTCACCGGCCGCGCTGCGCTCATGGAGAAAGAGCGGCCGGTCCAGCTTCTCCGCCAGAACGATATGTTTTTCCAGGCATCTGATCTGGTTCTCTTTTGTGGAAAACATCCTGTCATAGTCCAGGCCGCACTCTCCCACGGCAACCACTCTGTCATTTCCGGTCAAAATGCGCTCAATGAGCTGAAAGTCCTCCACTCCTGCACGGTCTGCATTGTGGGGATGTATTCCCGCCGTGCCGTAGCTTTCATGTATTTTTACAAAATCGCTTATTTTTTTGTTCTCTTTCGTATCCGTTCCGGTGAGGATACAGCACACCCTGTTCTCCGCCGCCTGCTCTACTACCTTTTCCGGATCCGAAAATTGTCTGCAGAAGAGATTCAGTCCGATATCATAATACTTTATGTCCATAGCGTCTCCCTATAAATACTTTACTTTGGTCTCGTCAAAAAATCCCCTGGCCTCCGGCGCCTCATCCGCCGCTCCTATGGCCACTACCGCCAGCGGAATACTGGTGACATCCAGGATCTCTCTCATGTCCTCCACCCTCTTTTCCAGGGGATAGCAGCCGCACCAGCAAGTGCCGTAGCCAAGCTCCTTTGCCGCCAGCAGCATGTTCTCCACAGCTGCCCCGCAGTCCTGGGGCCAGAATCCCGGGCACACCATCTCCTGCACCTTAGGCTTGCCGCAGACGACGATTGCCGCCGGCGCAGTCCCAAGCATCTGGGCATAAGGCATTGCTTTCATGATCCGGTCCAGCACCTTACGGCTCTCCACCACCACAAATTCCCATGGACGGGTATTGCAGGCGCTGGGAGCCATCATGGCCGCCTCCAACAGCTGCCTGATATGTTCCCTTGGAACCCTCACGTCCATTTTGTACCGCCGTATACTTCGGCGGGATTTAATTGCCTCGATTGTATTCATCGCGTTCTCCTCTTCTCTTCCCGCTTTCGTTTCCCGGAGGAAAACGAAAGGAAACTTTGGCCAGTGACAAATAAAATGCCATGAAAAGCACTCTTCCCATGGCATTTCCCCTTTGCTCTCTACAGACTGGTGTCCACCTTGGCGCCCTTGATATCCTCCTCCAACAGATTCACCTCATTGAGCACTTTCTGAACCTGCTGCTTGACTTCCTCCAGGGTTTGGTTTACGTCAACCATCTCTTTCACAGGCATATTCTCAATCAGCTCTTCCAATTCCTCCTGGCGCTCTTCCCGCTCCTTAAGGATTTCCTCCTGCTCTTCTCGCTTCTCCTCAATGGCTTCGGCCTGCTCCTCCCGATTCTCCTGCTCTTCGTCCAGGTGATCCTTAGCCTCCTCCGTCACCATGCCGATGACTTCATTCCTGGATGCCTCCAGCACATCCTCAGCCTGGTCCTGGGCCTCCACCATGCCGTGGTACTTGACCCGCTCCGCACGGATTCCCGCAATAACCTTTGACTCTATATATACCGATTCGTTATTGTTTTCAATGAGCTCCCGATAGTAAGAAGCCACCTTATCGATTTCCAGCGCGCGCTCCTGATACGGAGTCAATCCGTTCTTCCCAATCATGTCCAGGCGCTCTTTCTCCTCCTCAGTGGGCTTATATCCCGCCTTATTGCGCTTGAGGAGCTCCAGATCCATCTGTTCTTCACTGTCCTCAGCCACACCGTATCCTTTCCGGAGGTCTTCCTCCATCTGGCGGAACTCTTTCAGGCTCTCCAGGGCATCCGCGTTGTCTACCCGCAGCTCCTGGATGCGATCCTGACGCTGTGCAATTTCGTCGTCCAGCACCTGGTCCGTGCCCCATGCATCTCCTACGATCTTCAGAGCGCGCTCCTGGGCCTGGGCCTTTCTCTGGGCTATCTTGTCTTTCAGAGGAAATTCCGAGAGAAAGTTCCCGGCATAAAAGGTCTTATTCTTCCCGTTATCCTGCGCTTTCTGCGCCTGCCTGTTCTCCTCCACCTGCTGTGTCTGATTCCGCGTATCTCCTGCGAAGACATTTATATTGTTCTGTAGTCTCATGGCAGCCCCCTCTCAACATCCTTTTGGTTTTCTCTGTAACTGTATTCCCCGTTCCATACCGCATATGATCCGTATTTAATTATATATCGGTTTCAGCCGAGAGCTTCTTAAGTTCATTCTCCGGTTTTATGCAGTTTTCCTCATGGAAACAGGATATCGCGTTTTGCGCTACTCCAGCAAATACACATAGTAAAACTGGTCATGCCGCACAAGGGTATAGGCGGACAGATTCGGATTGTCCTCTATCAACGGCTCCAGCATTTCCTCCGGGGCATCCATAAACACCACTATCTTTTCCGCTTCCCGCAGCCTTTCGTCCTCCAGAGCGTCCCTTTGGTCATAGAACAGATAAAATACCTGTTCAAAGGGCCAAAGCTGGTTGTCCACATACCAGCTGCGGTACGGGTCCCCGGCCCCGTATACCATAACCGCCGGATACTGACTGTACTCCTGTGAAAAAGCCACTTTCTCCGCGTCCTCCTCATAGAGAAACAGCACATTCCCTTTCCAATATCCAAACACTGGCGGAACCAGCGCCAATACCGCCGCACAGACTGTGATTCCCCCTCTGACTCCCTTGGAACGATTTTCCCAAAAGGCCTCAATCCCCAAAGCCCAGACCACATATGCCATGAAAGGTAACGCCAATGATACCACCGGATAAAAATACCTGCATGCCGCGGAGCCCACGATCAGGGAAGTCCCGCACAGCGCAATGTAGGACATCGCCAGAGCAAACAGCACCGCCGCCATCCGGCACACAAAATTATGGACATTTTTCCACCCGTTCCTCCGGATCACCAGCGCCAGCAATCCCGCAAACGACACGCCAAAAACAAGCAGAACGGGATATAAGGTTCCTGAAAAAATCCACGACTGCATATAACCGGTAAAGATGGAAAGCCGTTCGGGCAAACCACCGCCAAGCAGTCCCTGCATTGCCCCCTGTCCCCGGTAACCGCCGAAGATGTGCTGCAGGGAGGCCGGATAGGAAAGCACTCCCAATCCTATCGATACCGTACATGCCCCTCCCCAGATCAGCATGCGCACAATCCCTCTTCGGCAGAAAACCGTATAAATACAATAGGCCGCTGTCAAGAAGAAAGGGATCAGCAGTGAAAAATAGTGGGTCAAAAAGGAACAGTAACATGTCACCGCTCCGGCCCCAAGCAAAAGCCCGAACCGCAGTCTGGACATTTGCCTGTCTTTCATAAGTAAGACAAAAATCAGGGCATACACAATGCTCCACATGGATGACATGGTATACATTCTGGTCAGCATGAGGTTGCTGACTGTAGAGGGCGCCACCGCGTATATAAATCCGGCCAGCAGAGCGCCGGTCTCCCGACTCCGGATGACGTTTTCACTCATGAAATAGAATAAAGCCACCACGCAGCCGTAACTGACCAGTGAGAACAGCAAATTCAGCACAATGCCAAACCACTTATAGAAGCTGTTGGGAAAGAGGGACATCACCGTGTGCAGCGCCATATAGTAGAGAGGCGGATGGACATCCTCGGCCTGATTTTGCACTACCATTCCATAATCAAACCTGTGATTTTCCTTTATCAGGAAACGGCTTTGCAGTCCATACCCGCTGTTCCATGAAAAGTTCACGGGCTTCATCTCTCCCGCCGGAACGGATACAGACCAGTACGAATAGTATTCATCCTCGTGGAAGCCCTCTTTCTTCATGCCGAAAAACAAGATCAGTCCTACATGTATGATGCCTATGAGGACTGCCAAAGCGATAAAACGCTTTCTGGTCATTCTTCAATCCTCCTCTCCCCCTCTGCCCTGCTTCTCATTACCACATACCCCATCAGCGGCACTATTACAATCAGACAATAGATATACCGAAGCACCGCAACCGGGCCCAGATAGCAGGTCCCCAGATACATAAGCGGAATAACGCTAATCAGGCACGCGTCTCTTCTCTTTTTGTAGATACTCCAGAACAGGAAATAAGTCAAAAACCATATCCAGCAGTCAGGGCGGTGCAGATACCCCAGCACCGGAGCTTTTACATAATCGCCGTAGTAATAAAGCGGCTCATAAATGACCTTAGGCCAGTCCAAATATGACCTTTTTACGATTTCATGCTCTGTCCATATGAGCTTGTGATAAAAATCAATGGGATTGACTGCATATACGCCCCTGTCCAGAGGATACCAATATCCCATTGTATTGGTAACCCAGGCCTCTATATACTCATCCGGAAACTTAAGTCCCAGCTTCACAAAAAATTTCATGAAATTGACAAAGTTGTCTTTCAGCACTTCTTCGTTGGTAGCGGATTTCGCGTTGTCTGCCAAATAGGGATTATATGTGAGCATCTCCTCTTCCTCCATGTAGATGCAGATTTCCTCATAATCCGTCTCGCTGACATCCTCCGGGCGATAGGCTGCCACTCTGGCCAGACACTGCAGTGCCATGCCAAAGGTTTCCCTGTACCTGTCATTGGTTTTCGCATCGGTCGCCGCTGTCAGCCCGGCCTGCGCCAGACTTGTCAAAATATAGACAGCTGCGAGAATCCCCGCGGTAAACAGTTTCTCTTTCCGGCTTCTTTTCACAAAAAGTAATATCACAACCGTTCCGGCAGCAATCGCATAGATCATGTTGTGTCTCATGACACAGCTCAAAACGCCGCTGAGAATGAGCCCTGCATAGGTGTACCAGCAGAATCTCTCCCTGTCAAAAAGCAGTCTGACCACAAAAATCATAAACCACAGGAAAAACGCGGAAAACATTATGTCTTTCGTGGCAGATATGGAGAACACGGCGTGCATCGGAAACAGCGCGAACCACAATACCACGCATACCCGATACATCCGCCTCACGCCCCGCCGATACAGATAATACGCACAATACGCGAAAGCCGCCGATAATATCAGCATCTGAAATAATGTATAAAACTGAAATCCTGTGGAGGCGTCTCCCAGCCACACGCCGAACTTGTAAGCGGCTCCCATGAGCAAAGTGTGCAGCAGGGGATGATGGGTATTATAGCTGTTCCACACCACCTCACCCATCTGAAAGGGCGCGTCATACACAAAATTTCCGGGCCAGAACCACAGAAATATAGGCAGATAAGCCGCAAATACAAATGCCCATATGATAAAAAAATATCTCTTTTTCGTCCCGCGTTGGCACTCCTGCTCACCGTATTGATTCAGTCTGTCAAACTGCAGAAATATCTCCTCAGAGGCCGGAATCGTAACCGTGGCTAATCCTGCCATCACGGCAAACTGCAGCCATACAACCCGGGCTGACAGAAAGATATCATTCTCAAAATGCGCATATGCGCCATAGACAATGGCAGCCGACATGAGCAAGCCGCTTGCTGCGGCCACACAGTGCAGCCTGGTGTCTCTTCTTTCAAGCATTCGGCTAAACAGCCAGAACGCGGCAATAAACCCCAGCAAGCTCCAGATATTATATCCAAACTCGCCTACTCCATAGGCTTCTGCCTGCATACGAAAGAGCGAAAAAACATGATTTAAGGACAGTACAAAGCATATTCCGCAGACGAAAGCCGCGATTCTTTTTACATGTAATCTATTTATTTTCATGTTTATACCCTGCACCCGCTTCAGCGGGTATGCCAATCAATATTTGAAAGTATACCTCCAAATACACCCTTTGACGCTTACGCCAGATAACTGCGCTTCCGAATTCCCGGCTCATCCCTCAAACTGAGAGTGGTACAGGGTAGCGTAAAAGCCTTTCTTCTCCAGCAATGTCCGATGGCTGCCCTGCTCGATGATGTTGCCGTCTTTCATCACCAGAATGATTTCTGCTTCCTGAATCGTGGAGAGTCTGTGGGCCACAATGAAGCTGGTCCTGCCCTCCATCATCTTCGCAAAAGCATTCTGAATGCGCATCTCCGTGCGGGTATCGATAGAGGAGGTAGCCTCGTCCAGAATCAACATGGGCGGCAGGCAGAGCATTACCCTGGCAATGCACAGCAATTGCTTTTGTCCCTGGGACAAGCTGCCGCCGTCCTCGGTGACGACAGTATCATAGCCGTTTGGCAGACGCTTGATGAAGCTGTGGGCATGGGCCGCCTTGGCCGCCTGCACCACCTCTTCGTCGGTGGCCTCCGTTTTACCCATGCGGATATTGTCCCGGATGGTGCCGCTGCGCAGCCAGGTCTCCTGGAGCACCATACCGTAGCTGGTGCGCAGGCTTCCTCTGGTGATATCCCGGATGTCCGTACCGTCCACTTTGATCTGCCCGCTGTCCACGTCGTAGAAACGCATCAGCAGATTGATCACCGTGGTCTTGCCGCAGCCCGTAGGGCCTACAATAGCCACTCGCTGTCCGGGCTTCACGGTGAGATTGAAATTCTGAATGAGCTTGCGCTCGGGCACATAGCTGAAGCAGACATTCTCCAGGGCTACATTTCCCTCCGCGTCCGTAAGCGACTTTGCATCTGCCGCGTCGGGCACCTGTGCCTCCTCCCCTATGAGTTCAAAAATCCTTGCGGCGCAGGCCAGCGCGTTCTGCAGCTCCGTCACCACCCCGGATATCTCATTGAACGGTTTTGTGTACTGGTTGGCATAGCTTAAGAAGCAGGACAGCCGCCCTACGCTGATACCGCCGCGGATGGCCACGAAAGCGCCGAAGATGCCCACTCCCGCATACACCAGGCTGTTCACGAAGCGCGTGGCCGGGTTGGTGATGGAGGAGAAGAAAATCGCCTGCAGTGAGCACCCCTGGAGCCTGTCATTGATCTCCCCGAACTGACTCTTCACAGCTTCCTCTCTGGAAAAAGTCTTCACGATCTTCTGATTTCCAATGGTCTCCTCGATCAAAGAAGTCTGCTCTCCCCTGATTTCCGACTGAAGTTTAAACATGGAATAGGTCCTTGTGGCAATGAACTTTGCCACCAGGAAAGAAACCGGCGTAATGCACACCACCACCAGCGCGATGGGCACATTGGTGACCAACATGAAAATCAACGTGCCGATGATGGTCAGCACTCCGGTAAAAAGCTGGGTAAAGCCCATAAGCAGGCCGTCTGCGAACGTATCCACGTCAGCCACCACACGGCTGACGATATCTCCGTAAGCATGGGCATCCAGGTATTTCAGGGGGAGCTTTTCCAGCTTCTCAAATGCGTCCTCCCGAATATCTTTTACCACATGATAGGTAATGTGATTGTTGCAGGTATTCATCACCCACTGGGCCAGAGCCGTCACGGCCACGGCAATGCCGATCTTCTTCATGATGGAGAATACCGCCGGGAAAGCCACCGCCCCTTTTCCGAGAAGCAGATCCACCGCGTCTCCTGTCAGTATGGGCACATAGAGCGTGAGCACCACGGTCACTGCCGCCAGCGCCAGGGAGAAGCCCACCATCAGCCAGTATCTGCGGATATAGCGCAGCACCTGCCGCATGGCCGCCGTCTGGCTGGATTGTCCTCTGTTGTTTGACTGTCCCTTATCTGCTGCCATGGCTCTCGCCCCCTTCCCTTGTCTCATTGCTTCTATTCCCTGTAGCTCCTGTAGCTCTGTCCGTGTCATTGAGACGGCTTCCCTTTTCGCTCCCTGCTGCTTTCAGCCGCTCCTCCGGATATTGGGAGAAGTAGATTTCTCTGTACACTTCGCAATTCTCTAAAAGTTCGTCATGGGTGCCGATTCCTGCCATCTCTCCGTCGTCCAGCACTATGATTTTGTCCGCATGTCGGATGGAGGATGCCCGCTGGGAGACGATAAATGTGGTAGTCCCGCCCTCCAGCTTGCGGATGGCAGTCCGCAACTTTGCATCTGTGGCATAGTCCAGAGCAGAGGCACTGTCGTCCAGGATCAGTATCCGGGGACTGCGCACCAGCGCCCTGGCTATGGTCAGGCGCTGTCTCTGGCCGCCGGAAAGGTTCTTGCCGTTCTGGGTGATTTCCGCATCCAGCTTGCCTCGCTTTCCCTCCACCACTTCTCTTGCCTGTGCCATGTCGATGGCCCGCCACATCTCTTCCTCTGTGGCATCGGGCTTGCCCCACTGGAGGTTGCTGCGGATGGTGCCCTTGAAGAGCACCGCTTTCTGGGGCACCATGCCCACCATGCCCCGCAGTTCCTCCTCGGGAATCTGGCGGATGTCCCTGCCCTCCAGCCGAAGCGCGCCGCCTGTCACAGGGTAGAATCCGGGAATCAGATTCACCAGCGAGGACTTTCCGGAACCCGTGCCGCCGATGATGCCGATGGTTTCTCCTTTATTTACCGTAAAGTCGATATCATGGAGAGTCTCCGCTCCCGCTCCGGCGTAGGTCAGGGATACATGGTCGAAGTGCAGAAAAGGGATTACCCCTACGCCCTGGCCAGTCGCCTTGGTCGTCCTCGCAACGGAATCGGGCGTTTCGCTTTCACCCATTCCCTCTGCAATCCCGGCTATTCCATCAGAAGACTGCATTGTCTGCTCCATGAATCGCTCCTGATTCTGAATCTCAAATACTCCTGCCACTCTGTCCGCACAGGCAAGAGCCTTTGTCACTGTAATGATCAGGTTGGCCAGCTTCACCAGCTCCACCAGAATCTGGGACATATAATTGATGATGGCCACCACTTCGCCCTGGGTCAGATTTCCCACGTTCACCTGGATAGCTCCGATATAAATCAGAAAAATGATGGCTCCGTTGACGATCACGTAGGTGACCGGATTCATCACGGCGCTGATCTTCCCCACGAAGATCTGGCTGTCCGCCAATGCTTTGGTGTATCCCCGAAAGCGCCCCTCCTCCACTTCCTCCTGGTGGAAAGCCCGAATGACGCGGACGCCTGTCAGGTTCTCCCTGGTGACTCCCAGCACCTTGTCCAGGTTTGCCTGGACTTTTTTATACAGGGGCATGGTCCAGATCATGATGCCGAAGACCACGACGGCAAGCAGCGGGATAGCTACTACGAACACCAGCGCACTCTTCACGTCGATGGTGAAAGCCATGATCATGGCACCGAAGACGATGATGGGCGAGCGCAGGAACAGACGCAGCACCAGGTTCACGCCGGACTGAATCTGGTTCACATCGCTGGTCATGCGTGTGATCATGGTGGACGTCCCGGCCTTGTCGATATTAGTGAAGTCCAGGCCCTGGATATGGTCGAACAGGGCCTGGCGGAGCTTTGCGGAAAACCCTACCGCCGCCTTGGCCGCGAAAAACTGGGCCGTAATGGAGGACACCAGTCCTATCACCGCCAGCGCAAGGAGGCACAGGCCCATCCGCCAGATGTGGCCCGCGTCCGCCCCGCCGGCGCCTCCGGCATTGATGCCCCTGTCGATGATGCTTGCCATCACCAGCGGCACCAACAGCTCGAAGAAAGCTTCCAGGAGCTTAAACAGCGGCGCCAGGACGGATTCCTTTTTGTAGTCGCGTAAGTACTTCATTAACCTATTCATGCTTGCACCTCTAAATAATATTTTGTTCCCCGATTCTTTCCATCGGACCGATGACACCTAAGTCCCGGAAAGGGAATCTATCAACATATGTCAATGCTTTTTGGGAGAAGTCTCTTTACCGGAAAGGACTCGATAATTGTGCCGGATATACAGGCTCCATGAGACCAGCATCACCACAACACACAGCATTATCAAACCATTGGAGACCGCTGCCGGAATATGGAGCCATAGCAGGTGAACCAGTATCGTAAGATACAGCAGCGCCGTGGTCACCTTGCCGTGCCAGACCGCTCCCGTCACCTTGCCGGACTTGCGGATGACCAGGAGGGAGGTCAGCCCCACTGAGGCCTCTTTCACGGACAGCAGTGCCAGCGGGAAGACAATCATCGGAAACCGCGTCACAAGGCAGACTAACATTGCCGCCTGGGTCAGCTTGTCCGCCACCGGATCCAGCATCTTGCCCAGATTGCTCACCATATGGAAACGCCTGGCGATGTATCCGTCCGCCAGATCTGTCAGTCCGGAGAGAAACAACAGCCCTGCTGTTGTCAGATATTCTTTCCTAACACAGTATGTCCATATAAATACCGGGATCAGCACCAGCCGGAACGCGGACAAAAGATTGGGAATCGTGATTATTCTGTTTTCAACTTCCTTGTCAGAATGCATGTCTGTATCTCTCCTGTATCGCCTGGATTTTCAAGTGTCCATCTATTTGCCCATGGATTCAAATTCTCTGCATTTGCTTTCCGCATATTTAAAATCTACAGTATTTTCTATGTATTTAGGCATATTCTTATCTCCAAACAACTTGTCCGCATTGGTCTTCTGCCTGTAAATGACATTGGCATTCTTTATAATCATGGATATATTAGCCGTAATGAAAGAATATTCTTTCAACACAACCTGCTTATAATATAAATCCGTCTCATCCGAAATACGATACTGCGTAAGTTCGCCAGACGGAACCGGAATCATATTGCTCAGCTTCAGCGTACCTTTCAGCTCCAAATTACCCGTCGCCGTATCCATTGTGGTCATACGGATAATCGGTACGATACTTTTTCGGATTTCCCTTGTACCGTCCTGTCTATTTCTATAATCGGAATTTTTAGGAGAGGAAAACGGAATATAGTAATGGAACCCGTTCTGAATGAACACAATACCCAGATATTTGCGTGTATGAGAACGCGTTCCCTCTTTGTTGTCAAATACGTTCCGCAATCTGGGATCAGACCTGAGAAATGCAATATATCTGTCCGAAACACTGTAAATGCCAACCTTGCCCATAACTTCCTTTCACCTGCAAGAAGTGGGCGGGAAAATCCCACCCACGATTTTAAAGCTTCCCGCTTTTTGGTGGGGAAACACCTGATTTTAAAGCCTCCCGCTTTTTGGTGGGGAAACACCTGATTTTAAAGCCTCCCGCTTTTTGGTGGGGAAACACCTGATTTTGAGCATCGCTACTCTCTACTATTATTTTACGAAATCGAAAGTTATATGTCAATCCTTTTTGGCAATTTTTCCATTGTCCATAGCCAACACTCTGTCATACTTATCCAGTATCCCGTCCTTAATCCGATGGGTTATGGTAAGCAGGTCAGATTCTCCATGTCCAGCAGCTCCTGCTCTATCTCGTTGGCGGTCTCCACGTCAATGGCAGAGACCCCCTCGTCCAGAATCAGAAAGTCAATCCCCCGTATGAGAGCCCTTGCCAGAGCAATCCTCTGCTTCTGCCCTCCGGACAGATTTGCCCTGTCCTCGCCGCAGTCCCCATCCGCCCCGCCTGCAATGCAGGGAAGAAACCTGTCCACTCCGCTTCGCTTTAGAGCATTTTCAAACTCTGCCTCCGTGAATTCCTCCCCCAGGCATATGTTGTAACGTATCGTATCATTAAAAATAAACGTTTTCTGATGGATCACCGTAACTATCTTTCGCAGTTCCCGAATATCCAGCTGCCTCAGTTCCACGCCGTCATAGTAAATCATGCCCTGATAATCGCTGTAATTCCCACCCAGAAGCTTGACCAGCGTAGACTTTCCGCAGCCGCTTTCGCCTGTCAATGCCAGCTTTTCCCCTTTCTCTATAATCAGGCTCAAATCCGTCAGAACCGGGATTTCTTCCCGGTACCGGAAGCATAAATCATGGATACGGATTTCGTGATAAAACGCCGGCTCTTTCGTCCCCGCAAAGCATTCCTCCCTGGCGTCTATGATATCCAACAGCCTGTCTATCACCGGCTTGCACCCTCTAAGCAGCGGGACGCATTGGGAAAACAGCATGATTCCGCCCCCGAAGAACCCATAGAGCGACACGAACAAAAGCACTGTCCCGATGCTGATCTTCCCCCTGATAGCCATGCCGCCCGCGGCCAGGAACGTAATGGCCTTGACAACTTTGCCGACTATCATCGAAGAGTTCTCCAGCAGGGATATCTGCAACGAAAACCGATAGAAAGCCTCCGCCAACGCCCTGTTTACTTCCAGAAACCGAAGACGCATCTTCTGGAAGACCCCGAAAGCGGATACAACGTCATACCCATTCAATGCCTCTTTCAGCTGAACCGACAAGGCTGCTTCACCCACCGTTTTCTCTGCCATGCTCCTCTTTAGATATTTTGTAAGGATCTTTGGAACCACAAAAGATAGCAGGGAACACAGAACTGCCACCCCGGCCAGCGGCGGACTGTAGACTGTCATGACAGCCAAAGAGAGAACAACGGAGACCCCCGTGCCGGCCAGACTGAAAATGGGCGAAGAAAAATTGCTGGCCAGTGTGTTTACATCATTGTTTATCATAGAGATATATTCTGCCGTATCCCGTCCGTGAAAATCCCCAGTCCCTTTGCGCATAATGCCGTCATACAAATCATTTCGCAAGTCCTCCATGAACCTGTTTTTAAACTTATTTTTTGTCATTGCCCCCAGGTAATACGCAAATCCTGCCACAACGACTATCAGAACCACATACCACAGCATATTCCGGAATCCGTCCATATCTCCCTGTACAATGGCATCCAGCATGTTCTTCTCGAAAACAGCGGATACGGATGCGGCGGTGCTTTCGATGATACTGATGCATAGTGCCAGCAAGGCCAACAGGGAGTGCTTTTTCATGTATCGAAACATACCCTCACCCCTCGTATCTTTCCGGCGCATCCTTTTTCCGCAGAAGAGGAGCTTTCCTTTTATTGGCAATCACGGAAAGGCTGCCATAATTCTCCACCATCAGACGCGCTGCATAGAGAAAGGGGACAATGATGCCTACAGCATTGATGCTGTACACTTTCGTATCCCCGTCCTCCGTCTCCAGATCCAGTTCGCGAACCAGCTGGAGACTGGCAAATTCCGCCAGAAGCGCCTGCGCTTCCTCCAGGCTGCTGCCCAGGCGCTTTGCTATGACATTTAATGAAAGGCCTGGAAGACAAACCCTGCTTTCTTATTTCGAAACGCTGCCAGCTCCCTGTCATTCAGTTTTCCCAGTTCTATCCCCTGAAACCGATAGCTGCCCTCTGTCATGGAGTCCATGCCGCCCAGAATATTCAGCAATGTACTCTTTCCGCAGCCGGAACGGCCAAAAATCATCACAAATTCTCCCTCACAGATTTCCAGGGAAATATCCCTGAGAGCAACTGTTTCTATATTCTTTGTCCGGTATACTTTTTTCAGGTTTTGTACCTTGATCATGTTCTCCTCTTCCACCCTTTCACAGTTTTCCAAGCTTCTTTTCCGCCTTGGCGCATACCCAGACCACCGTACAGGTCACCCACGCGATCACCAGACATACCGCCGCGATCACGCCCGCCGCCCATGGGGACATCCTTACGCTGTACTGGGAAGTGCTCAGACCGTCTGCCATAAAGTATGCCAAAAGCATGGAAATTCCCCCTGCCAGGAGGCATAGGGAAAGCACTTCCAGAAACAGTTCCACATAAAGCTTCCACTGCACGGCGCCTACCCATACACTGATTTGGATGTCTTCCTCCCTCTTATCCAGAAAAATCAGCAGAATGCCGATGATCCCTACCGCAATCAGCAGAATGGAAACCTCCGCAACCCAGGACAGCAGATTCATCGTGCTGCTCAAATCCCGGCTGTTTTTCTGATATTCCGCTATCCTGTCTGCCGCTTCATAGGAAAAATCCTCATGCCACCCGTCCAGATACACAACTGTCTCATTTACGGCGCTGGACAGTTCCGCCTCATCCGTCCCCTCCAGCGGAATCAGTTCCAGGGATGCATTGTAAAAAATCCCCTTTTCTTCCAGAGGCTTCTGCAGGGAAACCGGAACCACAATGCACTCGGCTATCTTCAGGTCGCCTCCTGCCGATGCGACAAAAGATATGATTTTATCCTGTTTTGTCCGTAGTGTCCGGAAAGGATATGCCGAGTCTTTCAGCCTGAGCTCCTCCGCACTGATTACAACATCGCCGTCTCCCGCCTCTATTTTCCCGCTGCCCAAAAGCGCTCTGGCGTCCTCTCCGATAAAAACATCCCCGTTTTCCGTCCCCTCTGTTCCCATAAGAGTTTCCATTGCTGTCTCCGACATGCCCAGAATGGGAATCCTTTTTATTCCGACATATACCGCGCCATAAGATACATAGGATACGCGAACGGAACTTTCATATTTTGAACTGATATAGTCAAAATCCTGCGCCTCCACAGGCATTTCCATATCTTCTATGCCCGTCATTCTGTTCGCATACGCATTGATCGTGATCCCTGCTTCACTGAACTGCTCCTGGTATTCCCTCAGCCGCTGCCTGACCGCAAACGCCACATTCAGCTGGCACGCTATGATCACCAGGCCCGCCGTCAGTTCCGCCAACAGAATGGCATATATTTTCTTGTTTTTCCAAAGTCGGCCTATCGCCCTGCTACATAAGTACTCCAAACTCAATCCCCCCTCAGGACAGACACTATGTCCAGCTTTGCCATTTTCCTGCCAACGCTCCTGCCGATGACCAGACACATTACTTCCAACACCAGAAATCCCAAAGCATATACGGAAAAGTCAAAAATCAACAGAAAATCCGGAGGAACCGTCCTCACCAGCAGCGGCATGCATAGAATATCCAGCAGATATGCCACCCCGTTTACCTCCAGGCTGTCCCCCACCTCTGCCCGGACGCCATATTTTGCCGGAAAGGACTCTTCCAGCATGCAGCTTTTCGTCAAAGCCGCTCCGCCGGATTCCCATATATTTTCCCCCTCCAGCAGATCACACCTTGCAAAATCAAAGAAATCTTCCGATATAACGCACAGCGCATCCGACACCTGCTTGTCCGCGATCCTGATAGTGTCGGATCTTTTTTCGCAGCCGCCTACCCTGTCCAGATGCAGGCTCTCCGCCAGATGCGCATATGCCGCTTCCGTCAAATGTTCTGACTGCACGCTGCAGTACCAGGCATCCTGGCTGATCTTAGGATATAAATTCTTTCTATTCTGGAAAAATACATTAATGTCCGCGATAGAAAGGATGGGCAGATACATTCCCAGCGCAAGAGACAGGATCACCAGGACATTGATTTTAACGCTCCTCTTCAGTTCGCGAATGCTCAATTCTAAAAGAAAACCCAGTTTACTCATTTTCCGCCCTTTTCTATTTTATATAGTTTTATCATAAGCCCATTCTATCAAAACAGCGATTAACAAAAAACATGGGAATTGTAAGATTTCTTTAAGAGGCCAAAAAAGGGACTGCCACCGAAGCGACAGCCCCTCCTCTCTGAACCTTACAGAGGGCAACATTACTGTAATGTCACCACTTCATCGCAGGCCTCCCGAATCTGCCTGTCATGAGTGATCACGATTACTATCTTATCTTCCTTTATCTGCTGCAGCATTTCCGTAAACAAAAGGATACCGTCACTGTCCAGGGCGCTGGTGGGCTCGTCAAAGCAGAGCACCTGCGTCTCTTTCAGCAAAGCCCTCACAATGGCAATACGCTGCTTCTGGCCGCCGCTTAAATTGCTGCTCTGGCTGTTGACCTGGGTTTCATACCCCTGGTCTTTTTCTGCCACAAAATCCAGCAGCGCGTAGCGGCTCAGTTCGTCTGCGGATTTTTTCGCCTCTTCCCGGCCGTAGAAGAGATTGTCGGAAATCGTGCCCTCCATCAGCAAAGGCTCCTGGTTCACAAAGCCCACCATGTGCTTTCTCAATTCCTCCATGTTGATTTCCGATATCTGCTGCCCGTCCCAGAGCACTTCCCCCGCTTCCGGCTGCAGAATGCCCATCATCAGCAAGAATAAGGTGGATTTGCCTGTTCCGTTTTCCCCGCAGAGCGCGTATACTTTTCCTTTTTCAAATTTGTAGGAGAACCGCTTCAGTATGTTCTTTTCGCCATAGGAAAATGTCACGTTCTGCAGTTCGACTGCATGTACTTCCTGCAAAACCCTCTCCCCGCACTGCTCTTTGGGCATTGCCAGCAGCTGGTCCATCATGTCGCAGGAAACCTTATATGTCTCATAGAACTTCCCGCCCTGGACTATGTACTGAACCACTGCGATCAGCTGCTGCATGTAAAGGAGCGCCATGGCAAAGTTCTCCACCTGCGATGCCCCTCCGTTTTGTGTGCTGGTAAAATAGAGCCCCAGCAGCAGCGCAGGAACCAGCGCTCTGCCTGTCACATTGGACATATTTGACGTAAAGTTGTCAAAGTCCAGATATTTCACTGCCACCTTTACAAGTTTTTCCCCGGCTGCCTGGAAATCCCGCTGCGTGGCCTGGTACCAGGAATTCAGCTTTATCGTCAGTACCCTGGCCAGTTTTTTACATACCACGGCCACAAACGAAAATTGTTCCTTTCTATGCGCTTCATTTAGCTGGTAATACCGCTTCCTTGTAAAAAAATAAATGGCAGCATATATGCCGATTCCTGCTAGAGCAAATATCCCCACATAGAAGCTGACCCTGAAAAGCAATATAAGTATCACGATACCCTGAATTGCCTTGAATGCAAGAAGTGGTACTTTCTCCACATAGAAATCCATAATGTAGACCAGATCATTGTTCATCCGCTGACCCAGATAAGAACTGTCTGCCCCCGAGATCTTCTGATAGCTGATCCGCAGCATCTGCTGGAGGGAGTCCTTTTCCGCCGCCACAAGCAGCTCGTTAGACAATTTATAATTAAAATGCCCAAAGCAATGGGTTCCGATGGCCTCCGCTGCAATCAGGCACAGCATCCACACCGTCAGCGTCCAAATTCCCGCCCCTCCCGCGGTGATGCCTGACAGCATCTTGGACACCAGCTGGGGAATCAGAAGCTGCGTGATGATAACGCACAGATAGGCCAGCAAAAGGATCAGGTATTGCCCTTTTCTTTCTTTCAGGTATTTTGAGTAACGTAGTTTTTGCTTCATTTTTCGTCCCTTTCTGTACTGTCAGTTTTTAAATACAACTCATACTTTCATATGAAATTGCTAAATTTATTATAGCAGGTTATTTATATGACAGCAAGGGCTACGAATATTTTTCAGACAGTTCCCCCTGTGTCCCGGAACAATTATGAAGTACCTGCTTCACTTAAAAATTGTGCAATTGCGCTTTCCGTACCAGACTGCATAAGGTTTTGAAATAACTGTACTTTCTCCATCTGTATATCGCATGCTTTTATTTTTAATGCGTCCAACAAAAATGTATGCTCCAGTATAACCACAGACTCCAGTATCGATATTCAGCACCAAAGCCTCTTCGCCTCTTTGCTCAAACATAAAATTGTAGCTTTGCTCTTTACCGTTCGATCCCTCTCTCTGTTCGATGATGAGTGTTTTGATAATCCGCCCCATCTTTATATACCGCCTTTCTGCTGCCTTTTTATCTCTCGCTTGGAACTAAATACAGTTTAATCCTTAACCATCCCATTTACCACTAACCAGACAGAAATCTTTTCGTTTCCATTTAGGTTGAGTACTTGTATTTTGTAGTTTTTCGTAATATAATTATTTCTGTCACTAAAAACCAAACACACCCGATGGAGGATATCTCATGCCAGTACATAACGCCAATCTGCTTATCAGGGAAGCCAGGATAAAAGCCGGACTCAAGCAGGAACAGCTCTCCGAGGGCATCTGCACGCCGCAGGCTCTCTCCCGGATAGAGACTGGCATGGCAAACGTCAGCCATGTCACCTTTCAGGCGCTTATGGAGCGCGCCGGGGTGCAATATGGCCGTTTTCCGGTCTTCAGCAGCCGGGACGGGTTTGAATGCTTCTATGGATTGAAGCGTGTCCGTCTCTATCTGGATGCCTGGCAGTTAGAGTCTGCCTATGAAGAGCTTGGCAAGCTGGAGGAGAAGAACTGGGCCGACAACCGGCTATACTATCAGGAGTGGCTGCTGCTCCACTGCAGACTGCAATTTCTTTCGGGGTGCTGCTCCCATCAGGAGAATTATGACACTCTGCTGGACGCACTGCATATAACGAGGCCGGATATTGACTTGTTGGACTTTCATGCGCTCCTCCTATCGCAGAATGAGATTCAGCTTTTGACATTAATAGCCCAGGAGGCTCTATACCTGGATATGGCGATGCTCTGCCGCCAGATTTGTGCACAGTTGGATACCTGTCTGGCGGAAAGTACCTTTGCACTGATCGAAAAAGAGAGGATGCAGGCAGATGCTGCCATTGTTTATGTAAAATATCTGATTGGAGTAAAAGACTTTGACAATGCTTTCGAAATTGCTGACGCTTATCGCAAAAAGGCTGCTGTAAATGCTTATGACGCGCCACTTATCGAACTGACCTTTCTGGCTGGATTATGCAGTCATTATACCGGAAAGACCGAACTTGCGGATACCCATATTAAGGCGGCTTTCTACTCCGCCCAGGCAATCGAAAGCTGCTATGCTACCAGATGCAGGGATTATCTTGAAAAGGAGACTGAATATCGGATTACCGGGAGCATGAAAGACTTTCCTACACTTCCTTTAACGGCATTCCCGGCAAAAGTTTTCACGGATTCCGTCCATGTAACGGACGGAATCCGTGAAGCAGATACCGTGAATGCCTATACCTTAGGGCACCTGATTCAAGATTTGCGCTTGGAACAGAATGTCAGTCAATCGGTTCTGTGTCATGGTTTGTGCAGTAAATCAAAGCTTTCCAAGATAGAAAATGACTCTTTGCAGCCAGATATTGCCCTTGCTACTGCCTTGCTACAGAGACTTGGCATATCTGGGAAAATATTCCCTTATTGGGGAAATAAAAAAGAAGCAGAATTTTATGATTTGCACTTCAAGGTGATACATAATCGAAATGTTTCAAAAGAGACACTAAAAAAATATTTAAGCCAAATGAAAACAATGCTTGATTCGAAAGATGTTCTGTATCATCAAGAATATCTCGCCAATGTAGCCTTTCAATCGGATTCTTCTGATGAAAGAATCCGCTGTCTGACCGAAGCATTACTACTTACGCTGCCAAGCTTTGATATACATGAAATCTACAGTTACAGACTGACATGCGAAGAATTATCTATCCTGAATAATATAGGCCATGAATACAGAAACACAACCAAGTCACATTTATGCTCTCTATATTTTTTGCAGATATTATCCTATGTGCAAAAAACAGAACCTGATGTTTTATTACAAGCCGGATTTCTGCCACTTACTGATTATATGTACTGCCATAGCCTATATATATTGAAGTTATATCAGGAAACTACTATGCTTCCTGATTCCCTTGATATGTCCGTCATGAAACGGTTCATCAATAGCTATGGTGCTTTCTTATTTTGCTATTGCCAAGCCTTGGGGGAATGTAGTCGCTATGATGAAGCTCATGAAATTGGCATCCACTCATATGCCATCAGCATATTAACAGAACGCCCCAAAAATGCATCTGTACTAAAGCAGTATCTTCATGATGATTTTGCTCTTAACCTGGAATACTAACTTTAGCTGGCGATCTTTCATTGTAGATTACTACAAATTTCGTTGGCGTGCAGCATAAATGCCAAAATTCCTCCATTATGAAGCAATGTATTGAAGTTCACTTTCATCCTCCAAATCCCCACAGGGCATAATCCCCTCATCGCCCTCATTGCCCGTCCCAGGCTGCTCGCTCCCGGTCAGGACCTCCCCGGGCAAGTCTCCCTCGCCAGTCCCTGTGGGAGACAGCACTGCCGGAGCCAGCAGCAGACTTGCAACCAAAGCTTGTGTCAGAATCTTCTTGATCCCATTTTTCCATTTCATACCCATATCAATCTTCTCCTTTGTGATATTATTTTACAGCACCCATTATGCCATTCGGCATTTCCTGCCTTGAGTATGGACATGTTATACCACGGCTGTATCTTAAGATTGATTATAGCAGCATAATAAACCAGATAGAATGTCCTGATCGGAAAACATTCTGTTTCCATTTATGTTGAATGCAGCAATAAAGCATAGTAAACCGGTGGCAAATTTGACCGTTCGTGAGTATAATAAAAGAAAAGGTTCCCCCAGGAGACCGGCTATGGCAATCACATCCCTGGACATTCTGAATCTGTCGCATTCTCTGAAAGACATCTGCGAGGTAAACTGCAATACCCCCGAATGCCTTTCGCAGGCTTTGAAGCTATTGATGCAGTACAACCTGATCCAGGCAAATCTGCAGTTTTCCAGACAGTTCTGTCAGGCTGCTGATGCCCCGGCCTGCCTCCCAACCGCGCCCGTTACCCGCACGCCAGCTTCCCCAGCCACACCCTGCGCACACGCTTTTGTTCTTCCTGCCGCCCCTGACACGCACACTTCCGTTTTTCCTACTGCTCCGGACGCGCATGCTTCCACTGCATCCGCGGATCCCTCCCCTCAGGCTCCCGCTACGCCTACGGATCCCTGCCCGCGCAGCCTTGCTATGCCTGATGCTCCCGTCTCCCCTAGTTCCCCTGCCACTGACAGGCCTCCCATCCGGCTCGACATCGGCGACCCGTTTCTGGCGGACTATGAGGAATAGTTATAGAGATCTTCCAATGTCAGCAGCGTGACCTCTCCCTGTTTTTCGGCTTCCAGTAATGCCGGCGTAAAACCGCCTTTTGAAAAAATGTAATAGTGAAAGTTCGCGCCTCCCCGGAACACCTCCGCATATCTGCGGAGCAGTTCCAGCTCTTCTGTCCCAATCCTTTCGTTTCGATATTTGCAGGAGCCGATGAGATATTCATTCCCCTCTGTCGGCGTGCCCACAATGTCGATCTGCACCTCTTTGCGGGTCTTTGGATCCGTTCCCCACCACTGCCCTATACCGCTTAGCAGCATGGGGAGATTCTTCGCATATCGCAGCAGATACTCCCGGCACATCTTCTCAAAGACCAGACACATGTAATCCGGGTAGAACCGCTTTACTGCCTGTTCATAGACAAGCCGCATCCGTCCCGCGCTGATGACGGACATATTCCTGGGAACGAAACGATACCAGAATCGGAAAAAGGTATCGTCAATGGCGTAGACCGTTTTCCTGCCGGGCTGTTCCGTAATCGGCGTTTCCTTTTTCAGAATTCCCAGTTCCAGCAGCACTTTCAGATATTTTGCGCATATGCCGGATTCCAGACCTACTTTTGTAGAAATTTCATTGGAACGGCTGGCTCCGCCGGCAATGGCTGAGATCATGCACGATAATGATCTTATCTTCCTTTATCTGCTACAGCATTTCTGTAAACAAAAGGATGACAAGTAAATTGATGTCCGCTAAACCGGGCACGGGGTATAGGAATGAATTTTCAATATTCTTTCCTCAAAAGAAAATCCGCCAAATGCACGATCCTCACGCCGTTGATATTGCTGCCTGCGGCAAGTTCGTCAAGGGTGACGATATACTTCGGATAGTGGTCTCTGATTTCAAGAAGATTTGCATGCTCGCGGTCAGATTCCTCCGGCAGGTTACGGCACACCTGCACATAAATGCGCTCATCCCGCCGTACCCCCACAAAGTCGATCTCTTTCGTCTCGTTCTTGCCGATATACACCTGGTAGCCCTTTCTTCGCAGTTCGAAATATACAATATTTTCAAGCATAGCCGCAACGGCTGTAGGGTGAAATCCCATCATGCAATATTTCAGAGAAGCATCGGCAAGATAAAATTTCTCCTGGGTTTTCAGCACGGATTTTCCCTGCAGGTCGTACCGCTGACAGCGGTAGATGACAAAGGCTTTTTCCAGCCATTCCAGATAGTTGTACACCGATTCCACAGAGAGGGAGCGCCCCTCGCTTTTCAGGAACTTCACGATAGCGTTAGCGGAAAAGGTCTTGCCCACGTTTTCAACCACATATTTTACAACGCGGTTGAATAGATCAAAGTTTGTGATATGATGTCGTTTCGTTATATCGCTTGTGATAACGGAATGGTATATGCCCTCAATGATCTGATAGGCAGTTCTTTGATCAAACTGACTCAGCGCCACAACCGGGAAGCCGCCCATGCGAATGTATTCGGCAAGCATTTCTTTGGGCGTGGCTCCGCTTTCTTTTTTGAACTCGATATACTCGGCAAAGGACAGAGTAAACACAGGAATAGAGACATATCGTCCTGTCAGATAGGTGGATATCTCACTTGACATCAGCCTGGAATTGGATCCGGTTACATACAGATCCGTGTTGGCGTTTTCAAGCAGACTGTTGACGGCTTTTTCCCAACCGGTGATTTCCTGCACTTCGTCCAGCAAGAGATAATAGCGCTCTCCATCGGTCATTTTCTCCCTGATACCATGGTACATATCCTTATCCGTCATGCCATCGTCAAAATCCTCTGAGGTATAGCGCATGCGGATGATGTGGTCTGCAGGAATGCCGCTTTTTATCAAATCATTCTGCAGCATTTCCAAAATTGTGGATTTTCCGCAGCGGCGTATACCCGCTAGGATTTTCACCAGCGGCACGTCACGATAAGTTTTCAGCATATCTAAATAGTGGGGTCTAATAATAATTTTCATAGATGCCTCCTTTTTATTAGTATATGTGAAAAACTTTGGAACAGTCAATAGTTTTTTCTTTTATACCACAAAAACTTTCCCATGTGTTCAGATGCCAAACTGGCAGAAAGCAATGCTGTAGTTATCTTCAGGATAGTTTTCCACATTGAAAGACATCTCTTTCATTATGTCATTCTCATAAGCGGTAAAATTTGCAGTCGGGGCATACTGTAAATTTAACTGTCGTGCAAGTATATGTTGCTTTCCGCTCGTGAGTCGGGTAACTTGGCAAGTTTTAGCAACCGTCAATATAAATTCCTCCCAGAGCAGACGTCTGCCATTTGGCAAAACCGTGGCGTCAATGTGTGCAGATTTCAGGCCAGCGCTGCCTTGCGGCTCCTGGGCCTCCCGGGGCAATAGTTCCGTCTCCAGAACCCCTGCAATGCCTTTGCCTGTCAGCTTCCCATAGGCCTCTTTCCTGGCCCACAGCCTGTAGAACAGCTTCTCCCGCTCCTCGCCCGCCTGCTCTGCCGCTATCGCCTCCGCTTCCCGCTTCGAAAAAAAGCGCCCGGAAATCTTCTCCACGTTTTTCCCGCAGTGCTGCTGGATATCTGCTCCGATTTCCTCTTCGGAGACGGCGCAGAGGACGTAGTTCCCTGAATGGGACAGGTTGAACTGTAATGGAAAATCCCTGAAATACGGTTTTCCGTTCTCCCCATATCGGTATGCAAGAGGGAAATATGGGAGATCCTCTAATCTCTCCAGCAATTCAGTGACAGAATATCTGCCTAAGTCGTAAAAACTGCCCGCGCTGCCTGCGCGGACCGCCTCCCCCACAGCCAGCTGCAGCAAAAGCCCGCCCCCCAGGCAGGCTGCCCGCGCCCTGGCCGTCCTCATGCGCCTGGCTTTTTCGCGCCTCTCTTCGTCAACTCTGAAAGAGGCCCTCTGAAAGAGGGCCTCTCGTGCTGAACCTTGTCCTAAATCCTGTTCCGGAACTTCGTTTATCAACTCTTCTATCGAAAGAAGATACCTAGCCTCATACATCTCCTACTCCGTCACCTGCAAATGCAGCTCCTCAAGCTGCTTTGCCTCCACCGTTCCCGGCGCGTCCGACATCAGACAGGAGGCGTCCTTGACCTTGGGGAACGCGATGACGTCCCGGATATTGTCCGTCTTTGCCAGCTGCATCACGAACCGCTCCAAGCCGATGGCAAGTCCCGCGTGAGGCGGCACCCCGTATTTAAAAGCATCCAGCAGGAAGCCGAACTGTTCGTGGGCCTTTTCTTTGGTAAAGCCCAGCGCCTCGAACATCCTCTCCTGCACATCGCTCTGGAAAATCCTGACGCTGCCGCCGCCCAGCTCCATGCCGTTGACTACAATATCATAAGCTTTTGCCCGCACCTTGCCCGGCTCTGTCTCCAGAAGCTCCAGATCCTCCTCCATGGGCATGGTAAACGGATGGTGCATGGCCACATACCGTTCTTCCTCATCGCTCCATTCGAACTGAGGGAACTCCGTGACCCAGAGGAAATTGTACTGGTTCTCGTCCAGCATCCCCAGCTGCTTTGCCAGTTCCACCCTAAGCGCCCCCAGCACGGACCATACCAATTTCAGCTTGTCCGCCGCAAAGAGCAGCAAATCCCCCGGCTCCCCGGCCATGGCCGCCGCCAGGTTCTGCAGTTCCTCCTCCGTCATAAACTTGGCAAAGGAGGATTTATAGCTTCCGTCCTGCTGTACGGACAGATAGGCCAGCCCTTTCACGCCGTAGCCTTTGGCGAACTCCACCAAAGCGTCGATCTTCTTCCTGGGCATCTCGGCCTGCCCTTTTACATTGATGCCCTGTACGCTGCCGCCGGCCTCCAGCGCTCCGGTGAACACGCCAAAGCCGCAGCCTTTTACCGTATCCGATACGTCCGTCAGTTCCATGCCGAATCTGGTGTCCGGCTTGTCCGAACCGAACCGCCTCATGGCCTCGTCCCAGGTCATCCGTTTCATGGGCAGCGCCACGTCCAGTCCCACTGCCTCCTTGCAGACCTTTGCCACCATCCGCTCAGTGACGTCCATCACATCCTCTTGGTCCACAAAGGACATCTCCAGGTCGATCTGGGTAAACTCCGGCTGTCTGTCCGCCCTTAAGTCCTCGTCGCGAAAGCACTTTGCGATCTGGAAATATCTGTCGTACCCGGAGCACATCAGCAGCTGCTTGAAAATCTGGGGCGACTGGGGCAGCGCGTAAAAACAGCCATGATGGATCCGGCTGGGCACCAGATAGTCTCTGGCCCCCTCCGGGGTGGATTTATTTAAAATCGGCGTCTCCACCTCCAGAAATCCCTCTTCCTTTAAAAAGGCATGGACAGCCGCCGTCATCCTGCTGCGAAGCATCAGATTCTGCTGCAGATCAGGCCTGCGCAGATCCAGGTAACGGTACTTCAGACGCAGTTCTTCCTTGGTTTTGGAATCCGTCTCAATGGGGAAAGGCGGCGTCTCCGCCTCGGAGAGAATCCTAAGGCTCTCCGCACGGATCTCGATCTGGCCCGTGGCCAGGTTCTCGTTCACGGCTCCTGCGCGCTTCTCCACTCTGCCCGTCACTGCCGTCACGAACTCGCTGCGCAGCTTCTCGGCCTTGGCGAAATTTTCCGCCCCGCAGTCCGCCTCCTCGAAAATCACCTGCAGGATGCCTGCCCGGTCCCGCAGATCCACAAAAATGATGCCGCCTTTGTTGCGCTGTTTCTGTACCCAGCCCATGACGGTAACCTTTTCGCCGATGTTTGCCGCGGAGAGTTCCCCGCAGCGATGTGTCCTTTTTAAACCTTTCATTGACTCTGCCATTTTGATTCCTCTTTTTTCGTTTTATGATAATGTCTGTCCCTGCTCTGTGTCTGCCGTCTACTCCGTGGGGCATATCTCAGTTTTTCAAGGCTTCCTTATAGAATTCCACGAATTCCCCGTACCCCTGGGCTTCCAGCTGTTCTTTCTGGAACTTTTTGTTCTTGTTCATCCGGACCACCAGCACCTGAGTGCCGGACTCCCGGGCTTTCTGGGCTTTTTCCATCACATCGTACAAGTCCCGGCCCTCCACCCCTTTTTCCACCAGATACGCCACTTTCGCCGGCCTGTCCGGAATCCGGAATCCGCTCTCCAAAAGCAGCATGATGATCCGCTCAAAACCGATGGAAAAGCCGCAAGCCGGTACATCCTTTCCGGTAAACTTCCCGATCATCTTGTCATACCTGCCGCCCCCGCCGCAGCTGCCGCCGAATCCGGGAATGGCGATCTCGAATATTGTGCCCGTGTAATAGGACATGCCACGCACCAGCGTGGGATCGAACACCATTTTAAACGAGGCCGTCTTGGCCCCATTGACACTGTCGATGATTTCCTGGAGACCGTCTGTGACAGCCCCATCCAGCACGCTCTCCAGCTTTCCGGCCAGATACGCCACGCCGTTGTCCGCCTCCGCCACATCCCGGTACAGCTCCAGATACCTGTCCACGGTCTCCTTGGCAAAGCCGTTCTCCAGAAGCTCCGCCTCCACACCGTCCATGCCGATCTTGTCCATCTTGTCCAAAGTAATGAAGACACTGTCGCAATCAGTCTCCGCAAAGCCGCTGGCAATGGCCATGGCTTTTAAAAGCTGTCTGTCGTTGATGCGGATTTCAAAGTCCTTGAACCCCAGCCGTCCCAGGGTGGTGGTGGTGGCCAATATCAGCTCGATCTCCGCCAGATTGGAAGCCTCCCCCAAAATGTCAATGTCGCACTGCATGAACTGGCGGAACCGCCCCCTCTGAGGTCTGTCCGCCCGCCACACATTACCCATCTGCAGCGCCTTAAAGGGAGACAGAAGCTGTGCCGCGTTGTTGGAATAATACCGCACCAGCGGCACGGTGAGATCATAGCGCAGCCCGCCGTCCACCACTTCCTCTTCCGTGGCGGCATCGGCTATGTTTAACTTCTCGCCCCTCTTTAAAATCTTAAATATCAGTTTCTCGTTGTCGCCGCCCTGCTTGTTGGTCAGGTTGGCGATGTTCTCCACGCCGGGCGTCTCGATGGATGTAAATCCGAATTTACCGTAGGTATCCTTGATCACGCCGATCACATAATCCCTGATCTCCATCTCCTGGGGCAGGATGTCCCTCATGCCCGTCACGGGCTTCTTACTCAATGCCATATTTTTCGTCGGGATCTTTCGCCCGACTTCCTCCTCTCTCTTTCCTGCCGGGTGCCCAATTCCCCCGGGCCGCCCCTCCTTGTTTGGTCAATCTCGTTTAAACAGATCTCTGGTGTAGACTTTATCTGCCACCCTGTCCAGGCAGGCATCGTACCGGTTTGCAATGATACAGTCCGATCTGCGGAAGAATTCCTCCAGGTCATTCACCACCAGACTTCCGAAGAAAGTGCTCCCCTCCTCCAGGGTGGGCTCATAGATGATGATGCCTGCACCCTTTCCCTTGATGCGCTTCATGACCCCCTGGATGGAGCTCTGTCGGAAATTGTCGCTGTTGCTCTTCATGGTCAGGCGGTAGACGCCCACAGTGGCAGTCTTCTCATAGGAGCGGTCATAATCCGACTGCTCCGAATAGGAATAGTAACCCGCTTTCTTCAGCACCTGGTCCGCCACGAATTCCTTTCTGGTGCGGTTGGATTCCACGATGGCCTCAATCAGATTCTCAGGGATATCGCTGTAATTGGCCAGCAGCTGCTTGGTATCCTTGGGCAGACAGTAGCCGCCGTAGCCAAAGGAGGGATTGTTGTAATGGTCCCCGATCCTGGGATCCAGGCAGACACCCTCTATGATCTGTCTGGAGTCCAGTCCTTTCACCTCCGCATAGGTATCCAGCTCGTTGAAAAAGCTCACACGCAGCGCCAGATAGGTATTGGCGAACAGCTTCACCGCCTCAGCCTCCGTGGAGCCGATCAGCAGGACCGGAACGTCTCTCTTCAAAGCCGCCCCGGCCAAAAGCCCCGCAAAGCTTTCCGCCCGCTGTCTCATCTCATCATTTCCCGTTTCATAGCCCACGATGATCCTGGAGGGATACAGATTGTCATAGAGCGCTTTCGTCTCCCGCAGGAACTCCGGGCTGAACAGGATGCGGTCCGTCCCCAGCTTTTCCCTCAGCTGAGCCGTATATCCTACCGGAATGGTGGACTTTATCACAATAGTCGCCCGGGCATTGGCCCTGATAGCCGCCTCCGCCACGCTTTCCACTGCAGATGTATCGAAATAATTGTCCTTGCTGTCGTAATTGGTGGGTGTGGCCACAACGATGATGTCCGCGCTTTTATACGCCGCATCCGCATCCGTTGTGGCCTCCAGATGCAGCTCCTTTTCCCGCAGATGTTCCTCCAGCTCCGCATCCCTGATAGGAGAACGCCTCTCATTGATCATCTTCACCTTTTCGGGAATGATATCCACCGCCGTCACCGCATTCTCCTGGGCCAGCAGTACCGCCAGAGACAGGCCCACATAACCTGTTCCTACAACTGTAATATTCATAGTTTCCTGCTTTGCTCCTCTTCTGCCTTTATTTAAGGAAGTTCTTTGAACAAGGTCATTATATCATAAAGAAAAAAGGAAGTCTACTGCCCCTTTCGATATCCTGCCTTGCGGTAAAAGGATGTAAACGGCATGCCGCAGAGCCTTGCCGCCTCCTTTCCGGTTATCTCCTTTGCCATCCATCTGCCGTAAACCTCCTCGAAATTCTCCGGCAGAGGATTCAGGGGTCTCCCGAACCTGACCCCTCGCTGCTTCGCAGCCTCGATTCCCTCCCGCTGCCGCTCTCTGATATTCTTTCTTTCATTCTCCGCCACAAAGGACAGCACCTGCAGTACAATGTCGCTTAAAAAGGTCCCTACCAGATCTTTGCCCCGTCTGGTGTCCAGTAGGGGCATGTCCAGAACCACGATGTCCACTTTTTTCTCCTTTGTCAGTATTCTCCACTGCTCCAGCACTTCTCCGTAATTTCTGCCCAGACGGTCAATGCTTTTGATGTAGAGCAGATCGTCCTGGCGCAGCCGTCTTAGCATTCTCTGGTACATGGGGCGATTGAAATCCTTGCCTGACTGCTTGTCCACATAGATATTCCGCTCCGGCACTTGCGCGCTGCTCAAAGCGATCATCTGCCTGTCTTCATTCTGTTCCTTTGTGCTCACCCGTACATATCCGTACTGATTTCCCATACGCTTCTCCTTTGTGCTCCTGCAGCTCCGTCCGCCGCTGACCCTGCGGATGGATTTTTGTGGACCAAAAAAGGACAACCGATATCCGATTGCCCCTTTCACCCCTTACCGCATGTTCTATTTTCCGCGGCAGAGGACCTGTTTCGGTCCTGCCGCCGCATACATTATACTACTATGTTCCACGCCGGGAGTCAATACTTACCTCACCTGCAAAACAGCGGCTGTAGGTATGGAATTACCAGAAACTCAGTTGCTGACCCACTCCCTTTTCCTCAAAAGTATGCAGATACGCAAACACCTCCTCAATGTCATGGATGATTCCGTTCCTTTTGCATCTGTCTCCGAAAAGCTTCATTAAGCGTCTGCCGTTTGGGCTTTCAATGCTGTACTGATTTCCGTATGTCCGGATGTATCTTTCCTTTATCCCCGGAAACATCCTGTCCAGCTGTCCATAGAAGTATTCACGGTTTCCCTCCCTCAGGGTCATGCCCATGCCAAAGCAGATAATGCCCCAGACCTTTGCCTCGACGCACATGTCCAGAATGCCGTTGATATTCTCTTCCGTATCGTTTAGAAAAGGCAGAATCGGTGACAGCCATACCACGGTGGGAATTCCCGCGTCCCGCAGCCGCTTCAGCACCTGGAAGCGCTCTCTCGTGGTGCTTACATTGGGCTCTATTTTTTTGCACAGCGCTTCGTCGTAAGTGGTTAAGGTCATCTGCACAACGCATTTTGTCTTCTCGTTTATCTTCTGCAGGAGATCTAAATCCCTCAGGATGCGGTCAGATTTTGTCTGTACCGTAACCCCAAAGCCATACTCCAGGATCAGCTCCAGGGCTCTGCGCATATTGCCGATTTCCATCTCCAGCGGAATATAAGGATCCGTCATGGCTCCTGTGCCTATCATACATTTCTTCCGCTTATGGGAAAGGGCATGCTCCAGCAGTTGGATGGCATTCTCCTTGACCTCGATGTCCTCGAAAGCGTGCTCCATGTGATAACATCTGCTTCTGGAGTCGCAGTAGATACAGCCGTGGGTACAGCCACGATACAGGTTCATTCCGTTTTGAGGTGACAGGATTCCCTTTGATTTCACATAGTGCATACCGATTCCCACTCTTTCGTTTCGATATATTGCCTGCATTCCCCCAGGGAATCCGGCAGCCCGTCTCTTTCTATAAAATACAGTTCATGCAAAGCTCTGGTACATCCCAGATACACCCGGCGCCTCATATGGGGATCCTTTTCATTGGCATAAATGCAGTTGAAGAGTATCACGGCGTCAAATTCCAGGCCCTTTGCAAGCAATAGCGGAATAATTATAATTCTGTCTTTCATCTCATCCTCGGGCGATACGATCAGCTGGGCCTCTCTATATGGCTGCAGATAGGATTTAACCGCAAAGGCTTCCTCCTCGCCATTGACAATCACCGCCACGGAACCGTACTGCTCCAGCTGCTCCAGTATGGGAGCCAGACAGGAAAAAGGATCTCTGCTGACGATATATTGGGGCTTTCGCACCCTCCGCTCAAAATAGGAATAATCCTGCTCTACGGGGTGTCCGGCTTCGCCGATCAGTCCAAAGGCCAGTGCGTTGATGTCGGCGGAGGAGCGATAGCATTTGCTGAGCCTGATCCGGATAAGTTCCGGTCCGAAGACTCTTTCATAATCATCGTACTTCTGTATCGTAGTCACGGCATTTATAGTCTGATAGATATCGCCCAGCAGCGTAAAGCTGCTCTTGGGGAATAAATATCTCATGATATACAATTGGATCAAATTATAGTCCTGCGCCTCATCGATAACGATATGGCGGATATTCGTAAACGGCACAATCTCTCCCATCAGCACTTTGATGAACATATAAAGGAGCGCGTCTTCGTACCAGAGCTTTCCACGCTCCAGAGAGTCGGACAGTCTTTCCGCCTCCTCCTGCCCCTCTCCCATCCGGCGCAGATAACCTGAAAAAATCTCTGTCATCTGCTTTTTAGCGTCCAGCCTGTTGAGTCTGGCGGCTTCATCCTGGGCTGTCTTTATATATTCCAGCATGGTCCTTTTATAGAGCGAACCGATCTCTTTGGCCGACAGACTTTCTCCCCGGCTCTCTATGGTGTCGTCGCATATTTCCTCTTCCATTTCCTTTCTGTGAAGAGAGAAGTAATCCTCGATGGTCTTTCTGATCAGGTGATTCAGCCTCTCAAGACCTGTCGGGAATGAAAATGACTTCCCGGTTCTGAGTCTGCCCTGAAGCAACTCCGGCGACACGATCACCTCCTCCTTATAGCGGACCTCCGGTATCCGGAAAGAAAATGAATGAAAATAATCAATGCAGTATTGCAGCATTTCCGGCGAGTACTTGACTTGAAGCCACTTTATCCGCTCATTATAGTTCCAGTTTTCAATCCGTCTCAGCTGCGTATAATAGTCCTCAATCTCCACCCCTTCCTCCATAGCCCATTCCAGGAGATCCGCAAAAACTTTTGTCTCAGCGGCTTTCTCCCCCAGGTCGGGAAGTATGGTGGAAATATAGGCGCCGAATATATTATTGTTGGACAGAATCAGGATATTCTCGGTTTTTATGGTATTCTTTGCGCAGTACAGAATATACGCAAGACGGTGAAGCCCTATGCTGGTCTTTCCGCTGCCCGCCAGTCCGTATATGAGACAGGAACGCTTTATGTCACTGCGTATTGCCGCATTCTGCTCTCTTTGAATGCTTCCGATGATGACCTTAAGCCTGCGGTCGGAATGGTTTGAGAGAACCTCCCCCAGAATGTCGTCATGCATGGATGACGCAGTGTCATACACGGAGAGGAGGCGTCCCTCCTCTATTTTGTACTGCTTTTTCCCCGTAATCTCCACATCTATTTTTAAGTCGTTTACTTCATACCAGGCAGGGCCAAGATCAAACTGATAGAACATGGAAGCCACAGGAGCTCTCCAATCCACCACATATATTTCATGGGATTCGTTCTCCATCAGACTGTAAATTCCGATATAGACCGCCTCCTCTTCTCCGGTTTCGCCGTCCTGAAAATCCACACGTCCAAAATAGGGAGATTTCGCCATTTTCCCCAGCCTTTGAATTGCCATTTCATTCTGTACATATTGGTCTTCCGCAAAGTTCACAGCGGCATCCTGAGCGCTCAAAAGAAACACGTCGTCAAAGTCACATACCACATGGCGGTTTTCATCCCACATATCTTTTCGTTCCCGCAGGACGCGGTCTCTCAGCGATGATTTGTCTGCATACAATTTCTCCAGCTTATGCCGGATAATCTCCTGCACTGTGTCCAGATATTCCGCTTCTTTCTGAAAATCACTTTTTCCCATAACCCTGCTCCTTTCTGTCGCTTATCGGCTCCGCAATATGATATTCACAGGTTTTTGCACCGCTGTGAAAATGGAATTACTGTTCACGGATAGTTCCGCGAGGTGTTTTCGTGCGCATCTTGCACGAAAATCACGAGACAAAATTGATTATAGCATCGTGCGAATATAAATGACAGACTTGACTTTCAGGCGATTTTGTGGTATGATATATCATGTCAGATTTTATTCTTCTCTTCGAGTCAACTTTTTGTATTTTCTGCTGCTGACAGCACAATTCCGATGGAATGTCTCTCCCTAAACATTTTTGACTACAAAATCCTTAGCAATTCTATGCTGCTTTCAAGACGAATCCCTACCTGGAGCGTAGGATGATGACGGGCATCACAAGGGTGCGTAGGGGCCATGTTCTCGGATTTGAACAATCTGAAAATAGTTTCTTCCACCTCGAAAGGATGCTATGACAGTTTTGGCTTCACGGAACCGGAAGTGTTCGCCGCCTTGGATGAATTCGGCCTGTCTGACCGTAAAGAGGAACTGAAACAATATGTCATACATTCAACGCCGAGCTGGGAAATGCGGAATATGAACTGCAGCTGACGAACCGGGAAGTCCGCGCCATGTTCGGGAGAATGATCGAGGGATGGTTCCGAAAATGCCGGGGAGTGAATAACGCTTTCCTAAAAGCTTTGTTATCTGATGCCTTAAAAGCAATGGAAGCCTATATGAATAAAGTGGCTCTGCATACTTTCAGCTGCTTCTCCATCCAGCGGTTCCGCTAAGGGGATCTGCTGCTGTATTCCAGCCAGGTCAGCCGGGAGGCGGCATCGTGTAAAATCCCCAAAACCATCATCCAGCCTCTGGCAGAGAATGCGGTCCAGTACGGCGGGCGGGATTCCAACGGCACATGCCGGGTATCGCTTCGGGTTATAAATGATGCGGAAAAAGGGAACATCCTCACTCACATTTGGAATGATGTGCCCTCGGGAAAGACAGCAAAAGATTTGGCTGCGCTTTTGAATGCCTGTCTGTCAGGCCAGAGGGAACTGACCCGAAACAGCAGCGGACTGGGCATCACCACTGTACAGCAGCGCATTCAGTTCGTGTTACGGGAATCCTATGGTTTCCGAAATGTAAAGTAATTAATTTCTTGACACATCATTCAAATTCAGATACAATGTAGAAAAACTAATTTCGAAAGGAATCTCTTATGGCACACAATGAACGCGGTGCAGGAAGAAAACGGACCCTGTCAAAAGAAACGCTGCTGGAAATCCGCAGACGGCATGAAGCCGGTGAGACGCTCACGGCTCTGGCTGCCATGTATGGCGTGTCCCGTCAGACATTGCACCGCTCCCTGAATGAATCCTCTCCAGAGGAATCGGCCTCTGGAGAAAGGCTGATTTGTCGAAGCCTGAAAGAGTGGCAGCAGCTGAATAGGGATTTTCCGGGAGTAGATGTCCGGGACTATAGAGTCCGCATGGATTATATGAACGATACGGCATGCTGCACCAGGCTGCTGATAAGCTTTCAAAAACAACAGATCGTGGCAGCAAATGAAACGAACGTGCCTTTCCATCGGGCTTTTGGCATCAAGGCCCGCCCTACATGGGAGGACTTCGAAGCCTTTCTGGAAGAGCGCTGCATGCCAAAAGCCCGGGACAGACTGCGTCTGGTTCTGGAGGATATCGGTGTGGACAGCTATGACCCCATGGCCATCATTGAAAAAACCCAGGGACGTATGGCGGAGGACAAACAGTGGCTTAAGCTGTCTTATTTTGTCCCCATGGAACAGGAGGGGTTTCACATATGAGAGAAAATCGCAGGGTTCCCATCATTAAAATCCAGACGCGGGAAATCGAGACATCCGGCCATACCAGTAAGGGCAATCAGCTGAAATGGCATCAGGACGGCTGGTGGTACAAGGCGGATGCCTTTGGCTATGAAAGTCTTGCAGAGACAGTGACCACCAGGCTGCTGCAGGAGACGGACCTTACCGGGTATGTGTGCTATGAGCCGGTGACAGTATCCTGGAAAGGAAAGCTGTACAGAGCCTGCCGCAGCCAAAATTTCCTCCGGGAGGGAGAGGAGCTGCTGCCCTTGGAAAAGCTTTACCGCAGTGTGACCGGCTTTAGCCTGGCCCAGGATCTGGCTCACATGCGGGAGGTGGAGCAGAGAATAGCCCATGCCGTACAGTTTGTGGAAACTGTAACCGGAATCCAGGGATTTGGAGCTTACCTGTCGGCAATGCTGGAAATGGATATGTTTTTTCAAAATGAGGACCGGCATACCAACAATATGGCGCTGCTTTACAGGCAGGCCGACAGAAGCTACAGCCTTTGTCCCTATTTCGACATGGGACTGTCTCTGTATTCGGATATCCGGGAAAAATATCCTCTGGATATGGATGCCGAGGCCTGCAGAGCGCTGGCTAAGGCCAAACCTTTCAGTCAGGATTTTGATGAACAGGCAGATGCTGCCTGCAGGCTCTATGGACGGAGTCTGCATTTTTCCAGGAAGCGAAATGACCTGTGGCATCTACTGGAGGATATGGAGTCCTCCTATGAACCGGCTCCGAGCGCTCCCTGGTACAGCCCTGAAGAGTGGAAACGAGTGCGGGCTGCGGTCATGGGGCAGGCTCTGTCCTATTCATATCTTTTTCAGGTATAGGCTGCCCCACAGTGTCCGGGTTCCGCACCATACTCTCAACCGGTAGGCCGCCTGGCGCACATTCCTGCCGTCAGCCGCCGCCCAGGAGAATACGGGATTCTCACGCTCCGTAATCCGGTACCTGCCCTGGCTTTTTAACTGTCCATAGTCCAATCTGATGTTCTTTCCGCGTATTGCAAAATATATAAGCATTTCGCAGGTCCCGGTACCTGGTTTCACAATACCCCGAACAGTGCCCCCAGATCCTCGCCCTCAATGATCCTGCTGCTGGGCCTGCCCTCATTGGCCAGCATGGCCTCTACACGGTTTGCAATGGTCACGTCAATGAACCGTCCGATTTCAATGCCCCGCAGTTCAAAGAAAAGCAGCGGCTGCTCATCCAGGCGCACCCCAACCCCGTAAAGCGCTGCGGCCACATGCTTGCACAAAAGCGCCCAGTCCGGACAGCTGCACTGAAAGCTGATTTCCCTGGGGGTGGGAAACAGCCCGTCTTTTCCCTGGAACAGTTCCTGCATCTGAACCGGGAAATTCCCGTTCAGCAGTTCTTCCATATTTTCAATCTTACTGCCGCATTTTTCGATGATGCTCTGACATTTTTCCTCTGAAAGGGGACTGATGCGGATCTCCACCTTGTAGGGCACCTTGCGGGTCCCCTGGACCCTGGCCAGTATCTTCCCTTTCTGAATCTTTAAATCCAGCACCGCGCCGGCCCGCACATACCGCTTTCCCCGATCCAGCCGGCTTTCATAATCCGCATACTGCTCCAGATTCTCGCACCATGCCCTGCCCCACCAGTTCTGTACGATATTTCTTCCCTGTACCGTCACCGGCTCCAGCTGATTTCCTTTCTTTTTTTCTTTCTTTTTGCTCTCCGCCGCATTCTTTTGAATTTCTGCGGCAGTGGGCTGCCCGTAAACCGTCGTATCCCAGTACCTGCTCATCCGCTTCCCACCGTTCCTTTCAAGCCCTCGGCAGCTCCAGCCGCAGCATGGCCATCAGCTCTTCATTGTTTAGCTCCGTAATCCATTTCTCGCCGCCGGAACCTATGACATGCTCCGCCAACTCCTTTTTGGAGGCAATCATGGCATCAATCTTCTCCTCGATAGTCCCCTGGCACACCAGCTTATGAACCACCACGTTTTTCTTCTGGCCAATCCGGAAAGCCCTGTCCGTTGCCTGATTCTCCACTGCCGGATTCCACCACCTGTCAAAATGAATCACATGATTTGCTTTCGTCAGATTCAGGCCTGTCCCTCCCGCTTTCACAGATACAACCATAAAGGGCACATATTTCTCTCCCTGAAATTCCTCCACAATCTTCCCCCGCTTTGCCACTGGTGTCCCGCCGTGAAGCACATAGCCCTTGTGCCCGAACACTTGCGCCAGAAAAGCAGCCAGATATTCCGTTATCTCCTTAAACTGCGTGAATACAATGACCCTCTCCCGCTTCTCGTAGATAGTCTCGCAGATATCCTTTAACAGCAGCAACTTCCCGCTCTCCTCCATGGCATAAGCTTCCTGCCCCAGATACTGATCCGGGTGATTACAGATCTGCTTCAGCTTCATGATAGTGGTAAGGATGATGCCGCTGCGCTGGATCCCTTGCGTCTCCGAAATCTTCTGCTCCATGTCCGCCACGGCTTTCCGGTACAGGACTACCTGCTTCTTTGTCAATGTGACATAATCAACGCTCTCCAGCTTCTCCGGCAGATCGGAGATAATCTTCTTATCCGTCTTCACCCGCCTGAGCATAAACGGCGATACCATTGTCTTTAGCCGCATGTAACCCTCCGGATGGTCGTCCAGGGCTTTGCAGTATTCATGAAATTCCTTTGCGGAACCCAAAAGCCCCTTGTTCAGGAAATCAAACAAGGACCAGAGATTCATCAGTTCATTTTCAATAGGCGTCCCCGTCATCACAATGCGCATTCTGGCGGACAGCTTCTTAATCTCTCTGGTCTGCTTCGTACCAGGATTCTTGATAGCCTGAGCTTCATCCAAAATCACGCAGTCCCAGGAAATTTCCTGCAATCCCTTGACCCGGGCCGCCATGCCATATGTGGTAATGGTTAAAAATGCGCTGTTTTCCGTCAGTTCTTTTTCCAGCGCCGCTGCGGTCTTTCCATGAAGAATCTGAAAGTCCATCCGGGGAGCAAACTTCTGGGCCTCCCTCTGCCAGTTCCCCAGCAGGGAAGCCGGCAGCACCAGCAGCACCCTGGCAGAAGCTTTGGCGTTCCGCAGTCTCTCCAGATAGGCCAGCACCTGCACCGTTTTTCCCAGTCCCATATCGTCCGCCAGACAGGCCCCGAACCCTAACTGGTCCATATAGTCCAGCCAGGTATACCCGTTCTTCTGATAAGGCCGCAGGGTGGCCTGAAAGCTTTTGGGAACCGGTGCTTTCCGGATGGTCTCCGGCTTTCTCAAATGCATCAAAAACTCCGAAAGCCATTCCCCGTTAGATACCGCAGTCCCCACATCAAACAGCTTATTCTTCTGCCCCAGCTCTATCTGCATGGCATCAAAAAGCGTCATCTCCCCGGGTATCCCCTGAAGCCGCGCCAGAAGTTCGCGCAGCTTTTCATGATCCACTTCCACCCATTTCCCTTTTAAAAGCGCCAGCCCGTCAGTCTGCTCTAAAAGTTTCCTGATATCCTCCTCCGTCAATTCCATCCCGTCCACCACCAGCTTAGGGCGCACGGAAATCAATGTCTCAAAGCCCAGCATAGCGGGCTTGTTCTCTCCCAGGCTGGCCTCCAGCGACACGGAGGATGCTTTCTTTTTCCACCAGTTGGGAATCCGGCAAAGAATCCCCACCTGCTCTATGGCCTCAATATCTTTCAAAAAAGTATACGCTTCCTGTGCCGTCAGCCGGAGCGCATGGAACATCTCCCCGGTATCCACAAAGCCGCCGATGAGCTCAGAGACCTCCGCCGCGCGGTTTAGGCAGGACAGAAGCTTTAACAGCTTCTCCCTCTCATTCTGATACTCTGTCAGGGCATACTTTAAGGGCACATGGCGCACCTTTCCGTCCTTTCCCTTTGTGGCGTAGGTGGCCAGGAACGCAAATGGGAAAGTTTCGTCCTTATGCTCCACCAGATGGAAGAAAATCCGCTCCGGCACATGGAGATGCTGATTTTTCTCCGTGAGATACATTTCTACGGTTCCGTTGTAGTCTGCGATCTCCCTGCGAAAAATCTCCAGGAGCCTTTTAAAGATATTGCTAATCCATTTGGCATTTATGTACTCCGCACCGATGGCAAAAGGCACTGCCTTTAGCAGGGTCTCCACATCCTCCCCGGAAACCTTAAACTCCACCTTTTCCCTGGCAAGCTCCAGCTCCGGGAGACTGGTCAGACCCTTTAAGAATACTTCCGATACCAGCCGCAGAAAGTTCCCTGTGGCCGTAAGTTCAGCCGGCTTCTCCACAAAGCCCATCTGATACAGGGCATAATACCTATCCGATGTAAACCGGTGTCCCCAGGAATCCTCTTCCCCGGTATTCCAGGAGGCCTGGGCGTCCAGACAGAATTCTTTTTCCGTAAAAATGAATTGCAGAATTTCTGTCCGTTCCTGTGTTTTTTCCATAGAAGCTCCTCTTTCGCTATGATTGCGCTGAACCTGCGCTACTATATTCCGATACTCTTTTCAACCAATCTTTTCCCCGAAATGGGCCAAAATGTCCTCTTTGGTACAGAACTTATCTTTCTTTCTGCCGCTTCTCCGCAGTCTTCAGGATCCAGTCCACCGCCGCCTCCCCATGGGTGGGCAGGTTTTGAGGTGTTTGCCCGGCCTCCGAATCTTCCGCCCCGGTATAGAAAGTCTGCAGGGCATATTGGGCCAGAAGCCCGGCCACCCGGCCCCTCTCAACGGAATCCTCGGCCCCCAGGACTACAACCACCAAATCATGTTCCATTGTTCCGTCGTCTGCAGTCAAAGACGTCACCAGGCAGGCCCCGGCTTTATTGGTGGTACCCGTTTTGAGGCCCGTGACTGCAGGCAGATTGTGCAGGAGAGGATTGGTATTTTTAATCTCCAGGTTAAGGGATTCTATCACCGCCTTTTTCTGGGAAGTAATCTCTGTGATCTGCGGATAGACTCTCAGCAGATGGGACGCCAGCCGGAACATATCCTCCGCACTCATACGATTCTGCCGCTTTGCGGGAATGGGATCCTGGGTGTATGAGGGCAGACCATGGCTGTTATAAAACACTGCCTGGGAAAGTCCCAGTTCCAGCGCTTTCTCGTTCATCTTCCGGACAAAAGCCTCCTCCGAACCTGACACGGATTCCGCCAGGCACAAGGCGCACTCATTGCTGGAGGGCAGGAGCGCGCCAAACAGAAGCTCCTGCACAGTAATCTGCTTCCCTGCTTCCAGCGCAATCACGCCGTCGGCGGAATCGGCCAGCGCCTGAGCCGCCTCGGAGACAGTGACCAAATCCGTAGGGGCAATGTGCCCTGCGGAAATCGCATCCATAGCCAACAGGCAAGTCATCAGTTTGGAGGTGCTTGCTATAGGATAGGACACATCCGACTGATATTGATAGTAAATCTCCCCTGTCGTGGCGTCCCCTGCCAACACACTGTTGACCCCGCAAAAGTAACCGGTCTGTTCCAAAAAGACAGGTGAAATTTCAAAAGACTCCTGGGTAAAAATCTGCAGCGTGTCCTCGGCGGGAAAGGTAAGGTTTACATCCAGAATCATAGCCAGATCCGCGGCCATCATAAAGCAGTCATAATAGCCCTCCGGCAGCAGCATAATCAGCGTATAATAAAATACGGTCTCCCCGTTTACCTTGCACTCGTTTCTCCGCAGGGAACTGTCCGGCAGTTCTTCCTCCCCCCATGGAGCATTTTCCGTTCCCACAGGCACATAATCCGCCCCCAGGTTCAGGGAAACGGTATTATTCGTGATATCCAGAGAGAACGCTTTCTCTGTATTCGTAAGGGCAATGGCTATGTCCCGCAGGGAAAGATAGGTATTGTTGTCATAGCCGTAATCCAAAGTTTTCACCGCGTAAACAGCGCCGGAATCTGTCTGCAGCCGGCAGGTTCCGGAAATTGCATAGCCGGCCGCTGCCCGGATGGGCAAAGCGGAGCACATCAGCGTAACGCATAGTATCATGGCACTTATTCTTGTCAGAATTCTTTTCATTGTCTCTCCTTTTCCTCATGGTCAGCGAAACACCCGCATCCGGCCCCGAAAAGCCGCCGCACCGTTTATGCCGCGGCTTCTGAGCCTCTCCTTTCAGCGCCGATGCTATTCTTGTCAGAAGAGGAAATTACTGGCTCTGAGGTTGTTTTAAAAGATATACAATGGGATAATGCTCCGAAATAAGGCTGACAGCAGAGCCGGCCTCCCCGGACAAAACCAGCGTGGAGCCTTTCCGGACATAGCTCTCCTCCCTTGCGGCAGCAGGGCCTCCCCCGTCAAACTGCCGCAAAAGCACGTCCTCTCCCGCTTCATAGATGCCGCTTCCGTTGTACTCGGCCTGAAGCTCTTCCAGGGCGGGCAGCAGGGCCGGACCGCAGGTCTGCAAGTAGGAAGCCGCAGACATTCCAAACGTCTCGCCTATCAGCGCTTCTACGCTGTCTGTGTCCTGTGTATATCCCGCCATGCGAAGCCTTTCGGCCACAAGCGATTCAAAGGCCAGGGCAAACGCATCATATGCCGCCTGATTACAGGCCTCATAGCTCTCCGGCAGGACGTCGCAGCGAAAAGTCCCCCGGAAACGGTCAGTCTGCTCAAAAGACAGGCTGACCTGTATCGTCAATTCCGGCATGTAAGCCTCCACATCCTCCACAGAAACCGAGACAGCCTCTATGTCCTGCAGCCATCCATACGCCCGTGCGGCAGCCTGCTTCGTCATATCCAGCTCTGTCACCCATTCTCCGGAAAGGTCCCTGTCGCCAGGCCGAACCAAATACAGATAGGCCAGAAGCACAATGGCAGCGCTTAAAGTCAGAAGCAATACGGTAAAGGTGATGTTTTTCGTAGTTCTTCTCATAGAAATCCCCCTGCATACAGTGGTACGGCAGCGCCTCAAGATTCACTGCCCCCGGAACGCTTTCCGGCGAGCTCTTTTTCCTCCCGGTGGAAGTACTTATCCAGTTCTTTCCTGGTGTCCTCCGGCATTCCTTTCTTCACAGGCAAAACTGCGGCATTTGCCACATCCCCGATGATCCGGACTGCAAATTTCACATTTTTATCCATGGCTTTTTCGCTTAAGGTGGGCAGCAGGTCGTAGACGGTATGTATCTCTGCCGTGGAAGTCCCACGCCCCAATCCCAAGGCAGGAATCTCCTTATCGCAGAAAGGAGCCGAATCACTGGAATGAACCCTGGCCTGGATTTCTGCGGAATATCCTGTGAGCTTGCAGTACTGTTCCACAAATGTCTGCAGTTCTTTCTCTCCTGTGACACAGATTCTGTTCCCGCCCAGGGCAGTGCCGCACATGTCAAAGTTGAAACAGAAGCCTATCTTGTCCAGCAGATCTTCTCTCTGTTCCACATAGGCCTTTGACCCCAAAAGGCCCATCTCTTCGCTGCCGCACCAGATAAACCGCAGCGTCCTCCTGGGAGGATTCGCCGCAAAATGCCGGAAAATCCCCAAAAGCGCCACAGTGCCGGTGGCATTGTCCCAGGAGCCGGTGCCAACCGGCACGGAATCGTAATGAGCCGTAAGTACAATGCTCTCCTCTTTCAGGTCTGTCCCCTCAATCACAGCCAGTATATTCTGGCTCTCCGACTCTGTATCTTCCTGCTCCAGGGTTAGATGCACCTTTTCCGTCTCCTCCTGAATCAGCCGCAAAGCATCCGCGGCCGAAATCGCAAAGCCGGGGATGCATCCGTTCCTGGTAAAATGCTCCCGCAGTCTCTTAGGATACAGGGAAGCCTCCTTTTCCGTAAAATAATATTTGCCCTGCATCACCAGAAACGCCGATGCCTTATGCTCCACCAGCCTCTGATAGCCTTTCTCGTCAGGCATTTTGTTAAGCAGTACCACTTTGCCCTCCAGGCTTCCGGCTCCGGCAAAATCAATTTCCGAGGCATCGTCCAGATACACCAGGTCACACTCCCTGTCAATGCTGCCCGACTGCAGAAACGGCGCACAGGGAATCTCCCGTCCTGCCGCCTGCACGGAACATTTCGTCACCTTTGCGTCCGGTATCCGGAATGTCATGTATTCTCCCCGGATATCCTCTCTGCCGGCTGCTTTGGCAGCCAGATTGACTTCTTCGGTGATCAGCTCCGCAGCCCTCTTCTCCGCCTCGCTTCCCCCTGTCCGGACAAAGCTCAGTTCTTTTACAAGTTCCATCCAATCTTTCATTTTTTGCCTCCTCGTATCCCCCCGCATGGAACTGTCTATCCGGACCCGAAAGCAGCGGCTGCCCGGAGCCGTCCATACACCGCACAAAATGAGCCGGTTTTAATGGGATACGTCCATTATATCTGTCTCTTGAGAATAACGCAATGCCTGCTTATCATTTTTGAACAAAATCGCAGCACGATGGCCTGCTAAGGTTACGCATAGCGATTTTTTTTCATAAAAAAGCAGTAGTAAATGCGCCCCGAATAAGGTATTGTTAATCCACCACAAACCAACAAACCTTATACGTATAAGAATAATCACTACTGCTATAGACAAAATCATACCATGTATCCGCTCAGCAGGCAAGCCTGATAATTTCTGCTGTTCATTTAAGGTCAACTCCCATACTTTGCCATACAATTCTTCTTTAACCCTTTGGGTGTATCTTGCTTGATAAGACAGCCTGCCTTCAAAATCAGTACTTCATTCGCAATAGCATCTACATCAGATACGATATGTGTAGCCAAAAGGACAATACGGTTTTTTGAAAAATGACTAATAGAGTAAGGTAACTTCCTTAATTCATCTGTCTGCTTTTGCAGTATAACGGATTCCCTAACCCATTACAATGATAATCTTGCTCAGAATGATAGTTTTTTGAAACTGATTTTGAATTCACTTTAAAGTTTTGAAACCACTTTAAAAGGCTGCTCTGCAAAATTTCTGCAGAGCAGCCCTGTTTAAGGCAGCCGGCCTTTGTTTAGCCCATTATTGCTCAATTACCAGCACCATCGGAGGCGTGGGGTAATCCACATTTTTTAGAAAATCGCCCTCCGCAATGGCCTTTTTGACAACTGCCATGGGTATGGCGTAACAGGAATACTGGCGCAGTTTGGCAACGCGTCCCTCCAATTGCCTCGGAATAAGAAATTTCATCCTTGGAAATGCTTTGCGCAGAGGGTTCTCCAGGATATGGGATAGTTTATCCATATAGGCCAAAATAAGGTTCCACAGTTCTCCATACTGGGCTTTGCTGACAATAGGGATAGCCGTCTGCGGCCGTCCCTGTTCATACTGCAGCACGCCGCACTGGGCCAGGTGCGGAATATCTTCCATGAACATCGGGTCGAACGCTGTCTCCTCACAGGGAATTCCCTGATGTATGATGTAGAGCAGCTTGCACAGATTGTCGTCATGGATTTCCACAGGGCCATGCTCATATCGGTTCAAGTCCGGCTGGGTGTCATACACATGAAGTTCAATGGACTTTGAGCCCAGGAAATTTTCCCAGTTGGCTCTGCGCTCTCCGCCATAGCAATACTGCCTGAAACGATAACTTTCGAAATCGAAATCCATGGGATACCGCTTGCCCACTGCAATCCAGGAGCCACCGTCCGGACGGCTGGGATAGACCTCCTTTTCCCCAACGATATTTACAATGGACGTGTAAATTCCACGCGAGAATACGTCCAGCATGGCATAGTACCGGAGACTCTCCTTTTCCCGCAGGCCAAGTCTGTCAAACCATTCCAGTCGATCCAGATCCCCAAACAATGCTTTCATACATGACCAGATGACATTATAATGCGACTCGGCAAGAAGAATCTCCTCGTCCAACCGTTTCAGGATCTGCTCTGGCGACACGATTAGAAAGTCAGTAAACACTTTATTTCCGTTGCGGTGCATCAGTTCCGACTTCACCAGATCCTCCACTGCATTTTCAATATACGGCGTTGGTATTCCCAGCGCTTTTGCTATGTCCACTACAGCCAAAGGCTTATCATATGCAATGATAAGGATGTTTTGCTTCATGAGATCATCAGATACCAGCGACCAGGGTTTTCCATGTAATCCCGGACAGCCGTGGATGCCGATGTCCAATCGTTCAGGAATGTAACTCTGTTTTTCGTACTGCTCCATTTTCTCCAATCCTTTCCGCATCTGTTCCCTGCCAGAAGACAGTCTGCTTAAGACGGTTCCTTTCGGCACGCCCAGATCATGGGCTATCCGCTGGACATTCTGCCCTTGCAGATAATGCCGGACAATCACCTCTCTCTGAAGCTTTGCCAAATATGCCACTTCCCGCCGGACTTGTTCTGCGCTTGGAGTCTCCGGCACAGTCTCTTCCATTTCTCTTTCGTCAGCAACCATATCGATGCTGACCATGGGGAGCCTGTATTTTTGCCGGAGCATATCGTTCCACTTGTGATCAAGAGTGGCAAGCAGCCAGGAGCGCACATTGGAAATCGTCCCACCTCGCGCCTGGTAGGTGAACGCAGCCAACAGCGTCTCCTGCGCCAAATCTTCCGCATCGGCAAGGTTTGCACTTTTCGCCAAAGCGGCATTGAACAGATACTCTGTATAGTTTAAAAATTCGTTTTTCATGTCAATTTCCTCTTTTGAAAGCTTTCACCTATAAGTCGCGGATTTATGGATTTGATTCGGAGGTTTTCAAATTTTTTTCAAATCGGATAGTCCCGTATCTCCCGACAGGCCTTGCCCGACAGCACCAACACGCAGATGAGATTTGGCACCGCCATGAGGGCATTGCAGATATCCGAGAAATTCCATACGGTTAACGGGGACACTGTGACGCTGCCAAAGAGGCCGCCGGGCAGTGCTGCCTTTCCCGCTTTTTCTGCTCCCCATCATACCATGAATCCATTTTAACCACAATTCTTTTTGTTTATTGAGGGACTTATTTTTCTATGGGTTCGTGCATAACCAGATTCTAGGACTGGTTCTTATGGAGGAGCAAATGAGCCTCCTGCCTGGAACATCTAAAATAGTGCAGAGCGGTAAAAGCCAGGGGGTATACTATGGCAAAAGGGTGTATCACAATGAGGTTTTTTCCTCCGTTGTGATACACCCTTATGTGTATGGCAGTCCATATGCTCAATCTTTCTTCATATTTTATGTTTCGTAACTTCTTACATCGTCTTATCATGTATTTTGATTCACTTTCTTTCTGTATTCTGATGCAATTCACGACTGTCGAAGTGTATTGTAAACTACTATGGAGGTGAATCACAATGAATGACGGAAAACAAAATCTTGCTACAGCAGTGCGTGATGCCCGAACGAAACTCGGACTCTCACAGGAAAAGCTCGCCGAAATCCTGAATATTGACTCACGCACTATACTCAATATTGAGACAGGCCGTGGCAACCCCAAATTTAACAAACTGTATCCGCTGATTACATACTTAAAAATACCTGCAGATACGATTTTCTATGCCAATACTGGAAATCATCACCAACCAAATATCCAAAAACTTTTCACTGAACTAAGCGATTGTACAGAACAAGAGGCCGATGCTCTTTTTCCATTCATCCACCAATTACTAAACTTATTGCGTAAAAACGCATAAAAAAGCGCAAAAAAATAAACCCTCTTCTGCTCTGACACATAATCATTTTAAAGTATGTGCCGGAGCAGAAAATTTGTTTTCTAATCTATACCGAAATATTCCATTATTTTTTTATGATTTTTTTCCCCCTGCACAGTTACTAGTATCTTGGTTATAGGTATTTGACCTGAAAGTTTCTCTGCATAATTTTCCGCCTGCTCATATGGAAGATATATTCCATCGGCTGGCGATGATAAAATTCCGGCTATCAGACAGGATTCCCAGTATTCTAATTCATTACTGCTTTCTATTTTATCAATACCAACCAGGCAATATTGCCAGTCTATTTCCTGATAGCGATCCAAAAGCTCCTTTTGCTTTTTTTCTGAAATCTTATGTCCATTCACATCTTCCATCATCGCTATGCTGTTTTCTCCCAAAATCAATACAGGCGTATTTCCTACTTGCACTTCATTTGATTCTTTTACTGTCATAATCAATTTTGTCAAATCCACCCCCTGTAAAGAGATTTCCATTGTATAGCCATCCGCACGTATTTTTGCTGGAATTTCTATAATAGGCGTAACAGAACGGATACCAGAAATCTGTTCTGCTTCTTCTAAAAATTCTTCATTATACTCCATATCCGTGAGCATAATTTCTGCCTGGCATATCTTTTTTCCCGAAATATAATCACCTATCAGACGCACTGTAAACCAAAGCAACGCCATGACCAGCAAGGCAATACAACCGATAAAGACCCTGTCCGTTCCATGCAGATCCCTTTTTACACGCTTCATTTTCCGCTCCCTAACTTTCATCCTTTATTTGTCTTGCTTCCTCTAACAACACATTCTTTTTACGCAGCCGAAGCCAGAGAGAGATTGCCAATATTGACAGACCAACTATAATAATGACGAAAACCGATATTTGCCAAGAATTTGTTTCCGCTTCCTCGTTCACGGTGAGCGACAGAATCTGTGCTTTTTTAATCTCTGTCTGGAAATCCTGCTCTATCTCATAAGTCTTTCCCTTTGCATCCTCATATTTTAGGGTGATTGTACCTTTCACCTCTCCATACTTTTCTTCATCACTTTTCCCCACGTCTGTACCAATCTCCGTCATTGTCCGTGTTCCTACATAAATGCGCATGGTTCCGGGCCTTTCCGTACCTGCCTCCATATTTCCAATAAATATGTCTTCCATTGGAAATAATCCGGTTCCCG
>JAAWOU010000021.1 GCA_022799755.1 Lachnospiraceae bacterium | reverse complement strand
GGAGAGAACTGCCATAGCGGAAGCGCCGGAGAAATCCGGGAGGAAAACGGAATCCGACAGGGCAGCCGCAAGCATATCGAGAGAGCATTCGGAGGAAGCAGAGACAGGAGAGGCAGCAGGGACAGCAGAGACCACAGCGGAGGAAACTTTTGAAGAGGCGAGAGCCGCAGCGGAAAGGGATACGGCCAGGAAAGAGGTAAAGGATTTCAAGCTGAGAACTTGGGAGACAAGAGAGGATTCGGCGCAATCCCGCACGGACAAAGCAGTGGCATGCATGGCAAATGCTTCCGAGGGTGAGGACGAGGCGATGAGAGGAAAGGCAGAGAGCTTTCCAATGGGCACGGCGTCCTCACAGCAACTGTCATCCGCAGCAGAGGAAAACCTCTCGTCCGCAGCTCCAAAAGCCCCCGCAAGCATAAAAGAGTCAACAGCCATAGAAGCCCCTGCAGCCATAGAAGAGTCGACAGCCCCAAAAGCCCCCGCAGCCGCGGAAGAGCCGGAAGCAGGAGCGGAAAGCAAACCCCAGGAGACGGAGAAACCGTCCAAACACCGCAAGAAAGAGGAATCCCGCAAGAAAGCAAAGAACCGAAAGGGATCAAAGACCCCGGCAAAGGCCGAAAAAGACGCGGCGAAAAAGACGGAAAAAAATAAAACCGATGGGAAAACGGACAGAAAGACTGACGGGAAGACACCGTACGGGAACGGGGAAGCAGACCCGGGAGGGGAAGCGGAGGCGCCGCAGTGGGACTTAGAGACTGAGCCGGAAGCGGGCTTCGGCGCGGAACCGGACGCTATGGAGGAAGAGGAAGAACTGCACGCCGTTCTGCCGGAGCTGAGGGAATACAGCAAAGACGTGGAGGAGAATGATGTCTACGACATCGAAAGGGAAGTAAAACCCCAGAAGTCCGGAAAAAAGAAGAAAGGAAAGAAAGCCGCCACGGAGTCTAAAGAGCGGAAGAAAAATATACATATCACAGGGAGGTCGGACAATGAGTAAAGCAGTAAGAGAAGCGGACAACGGCAAAGTAAGGATTGCGGATTCTTTCTGGTCCCGGATCCAGGAAAAAGTCATCGACATAGTCATCCCCTTTCAGGAGAAAGTGCTCAACGATGAAGTCCCCGGGGTTGCCAAGAGTCATGCCATCGAGAACTTCCGCATTGCGGCGGGGCTTAGCCGGGGGGAATTCTACGGCATGGTGTTCCAGGACAGCGATGTGGCCAAGTGGCTGGAGGGCGTGGCCTATTCCCTGACAGTAAAGCCGGATCCGGGGCTGGAGGAGAGAGCGGACGACATCATTGACATCATAGAAAAAGCCCAGCAGCCGGACGGGTATCTGGACACATATTTTATCGTCAAGGAGCCTCAGCACCGCTGGCAGAATCTCCACGAATGCCATGAACTGTACTGCGCGGGGCATATGATGGAGGCGGGCGTGGCCTATGCGGAGGCCACGGGCAAGAAAAAGCTCCTGCATGTGGTGGAGCGGCTGGCGGATCACATCATAGACAGGTTCGGGCCGGAGGAGGGCAAGGAGCACGGCATCCCCGGACATCAGGAGGTGGAGATCGGGCTGATGAAGCTCTATCGGGCTACGGGAAAAGAAAAATATAAGGACATGGCCAGGTACTTCCTGGAGGAGAGGGGGAAGAACCCGGACTACTTCTATCAGGAAAAGCTGAAGCGGGGCTGGCAGCACTGGGGCCAGTACAGCACCGAGGCCCTGGACGTCAGCTACAACCAGGCACATCGGACCGTCTACGAGCAGGAGGAGGCCGTGGGCCATGCGGTCAGGGCTCTGTATATGTACACTGCCATGGCGGACCTGGCGGGGACGGACGGGGACAAGAGGCTGTATCAGGCCTGCAGGAGGCTGTGGGACAATGTGGTGGACAAGAAGATGTATATCACCGGCGGATTGGGCGGAAATTCCGAGGGCGAGGCTTTTTCCGGCAACTATGAGCTGCCCAACGACATGGCCTATGCGGAGACCTGCGCCTCCATCGCAATGGTGTTCTTCGCCCACCGGATGCTGGAGACGGAGCCGGACGGCGTCTATGCGGACATTATCGAGAAAGAACTCTACAACAGCACCATCAGCGGCATGCAGCTGGACGGAAAGAAATACTTTTATGTAAATCCGTTGGAGTGCGAACCGGGAGTGTCCGGAGAGCTGTTCGGATACAAGCATTCGCTGCCTGTGCGGCCGGGCTGGTATGCCTGCGCCTGCTGTCCGCCCAATCTGGTAAGGCTGGTGACCTCTCTGGGCAAATACTGCTGGAGCGAAAGCGACTCTGTCATCTACTCTCATCTGATGATCGGACAGAGCGCGCAGCTGGAGAAAGCGGACGTGACGGTGGAGACCAAGTACCCCTGGGAGGGGGAAACGGTTTATACCGTGATGCCCAGGACGGCCGAAGCGTTTACCTTTGCCATCCATATCCCCTGCTATGTGAATCTGGATGACGAGAGAGTCAGCCTGACAGTCAATGGGGAGAGGCTGGACATACGGGAACGGGAGAAGAAAGGCTACGTTTACATTACCAGGAAATGGGAGGCCAAGGACGCGGTGGCGCTGCGCTTCCCCATGGAAGTGCGCAAAGCCTATGCGAACCAGCATGTGCGGGAGAACGCAGGCTGCGTGGCCCTGCTGCGGGGGCCTGTGGTGTACTGCTTTGAGGGTGTGGACAATGGGGAGACGATTCAGAGCCTGCGGATACCCAAGGAGCTGAAAGCGGAGGCATATCTGTGTGAGGAGGGCGTATTGAAAGGCAATGTGCTCTTAAAGATGGAGGGCTTCCGGATGGTGGGAAGCGAGGCGCTCTACAGCGAGAAACCTCCGGTGAAAGAGAAAGCGCAGCTGACGGCAATCCCCTACTACACCTGGGCTAACCGGGGGGAGAATCAGATGCGCGTGTGGATGCAGGAAAGCGTGTAAATCTTTCGGCCCGCAGGCAGACGAATCTGTCTTGCGGGCCGGTCTTACCGGTCAGAGTGTCCGGGCGAACCCTGCGCGGGGCTCTGGATTGCCTTTGACGGCGAGTCTTTTGGAGCGGAGCAGGACATTGACGAAAGCGCTCACTCCAGCACCACCATCTGGTGGCAGTCTACTTTTCTCACTTTAAATGTTACAAGGCCGTCTCTCTGGATGAAAGGGATGTCTTCTCTCTGGGGGGCCAGGTAGACGCGATTTACCGGTTTGGGAAGCCGCAGGCTCACGTCCACATCATAGACGGGCGTGATATCCTCGATAATCTCCACGCCGCTGCCCCGCCTCACGGGAACCGCGTAGAGCAGATGACAGATGTATCTGTCGTCCTGTCGCATCAGTGTGGTGACGCCCTGGGCGCCCAGGCCGGTCTTTAAGGTTTTACCCTCGCCCAAGAGTACATCCAGGGCATGCTGGACCATCCTTTTTGAAATAAGGGCGCCGCGCCGGGCGTATTCGGAGAATACCTGCCAGCCTATATAGATGCCGTCCTTACCCATGACCATGCCGGGACCGGCCGATTCCCCGGAATCCGGCGCGTGCTGATGGGAACAGAAATGCGAGGCTGTCCGGTTGAAATAGGGATTTTCCTGTGTGCCCAACAGGGTGCCGCAGGTAAGCGCCGTCACCTCGGCCTGGGAATACAGCACATAGGAAGTATCATAAAGCCCCTCCATTGCAAAGTCAGGCTTGAAGTAACAGGGCGCATAGAGGGATTCCCCACAATAATCCGCGCCGAAGTCAAAAGCGAAAGCATCCTGATGGGCCCATAGTCCGGACTTCCCGGAAGCCAGAATCCTGCCGCCTGCCTGCAGAAAGCGATCCAGCTTTTCTTTCAGAGCAGGGGTGATCCGCTCGCAGTCCGGAAGTATGATCACCTGATAGCGGCTCAGATCCGATTCTCCGTCGATCACATCGAAGAGATATTTTCCCTCTAAAAGCATCCGAACCGCGCCGGCATCGGCCTGTGGATTCTTCTCCCCGCCGGTTTCGCCTATGAAATGGGAGTAGGACTGGCAGGAGAACAGGGCAATGTCCGCCATGGGGGATACCCCGTCCAGCCATTCTTCTTTTGCCTCCAGCTCCCGGTAAGCCTCGCCGATGAGCCTGTAGGTAGCCATGTCCATTTCGCCCTGGGGATGGAGCTGGTCTCCCACGGAGCTCCTGGCCCCGTTGGCAGCCGCCAGGCTGACTTCGTAGCGCAGTGCATTAGGATGCTTGAAGCCGCCGAATTCACCCCATGTGCCGTGGAACTTCCCGGTCATGCCCAGATATTCCATGCCCAGCTGCTGCACATATCTGGCGGACAGCGGGAAATGATCGTAGCCCCAGCCGCCGGTGGGGAGGCTCTCCAGCTCCAGATGGGAGTTCACAAAGGCTAAGTCGCGTCTGCCCCGATGGATATGCCCGCTGTTGTGGAATACGGGCAGGCCGGGCTTTATCCGGTCTATGGTCCGGCGGACCCTGGCCGTGTAATCCGCGTAAACTTTCTCTGCAAGCTCCAGAACCGCAGCGTCATCCGCGGGATCCTTACCCTCTGCCAGAAGCTTTGCCGTACAATATTGGCAGTGGCATTGACGAACGCCCACGATATCCAGGAAGATGCCGTCCGCGTCATAACCGCGCACCACCTCCTCTATCTGGAGCAGCAGATAGTCCAGGTAGGGCGAGTTGAAGCAGAGAAGATGGTAGTGAGGGCTGCCGAAATCCGGAACCTGGAGCTTACCGTCTTCTTTTCCCACATAGAGCCACTCCGGATGGCGCAGAGCCATCTTTTCATCGAAGCCGGCGGAGAGATACACGGGTGTGCGGACCCCGATTTCGTGGGCTGCTTCAATCTGCGCTCCCAGCAGGTCGAAGTTTAATCCCGGATGGATCTCATTGGCCTCGGAGGGATGGTAGGCCCAGCCGTGGTGACATTTGGAGAAGACTGTGATGGAATTCACATGGCCTGTCTGCAGCGCCTTTTGGAACTGCTGTTTGCTGAAGCGGCTTCCGATCCCAGGGATTTTCTCGCTGGTGTGGAAGTCCAGATGTACCTGACGAAAATTCATATAAAAGTACCCCCTTTTTCCTGATTGCGGACAAGTTATATTCAGTGTATGCCAAAAGCGGGTGACATGCAATGTCTATTTCAGTCAAAAATATGGAGATTACGGCATGAATGTGCAATATAACGAGTCCTTTCACCGGATGGCCCACACGGTGAGAATAGAAGCGACAAAGCCGTGGGGGGGACTGTGCGGGTGCCGATGGCCGTCACTGTCCCCGGTAGATGCACAGGGCGTCTGCAAGCTTTAAGGTGTCCAGAAGTTCCCTGCCTTCCGGCATTTTTCGATAGAGCTGCAGGGAGCCGATTCCGCCGCAGCCGCCTTGCAGAGGCTCTCTTTCCAGGATGCCGTCCGGGTCCTCATACCGGAGATTCAGCATCTCCTTTTTGGCACAGCTGCCGGAGAGCTTTACCACCACATTCTTGTTCTGGGCCAGCACATGCCATATGAAGCGCCTGCCGGTCTCCTTGGTCTCCCATTTGCAGCGGGTGAACTGGAAATCCTCCCCGGTGTAGGTCAGCTGCAGCATCAGGCGGGGGCGCAGGGGAAAGAAAAGGAATCTGGGGCGCAGGCAGTTCAGGACCACAACAGAGTGGCGCAGTTCCTTGGCCGTGCGCTCACTGGACAGCCTGCCGCAGGCGAACTGGAACCAGGGGCTGTTGAAGCTGCGGCCCCAGTGTTTGTCCGCATAGCCGAAGCTTGTCTCCGGGGTTACCTCATAGGGCACGCCGTCCAACACCACACTGCCCTGAAAAAAGCTGCGGATGCCCTCCCCGTGCCAGAAGCTGTCCAGTCTGCGGAAAGCTTCCGCCAGGGGACCGCACAGGCTGCCCGTGTGGCAGGAGACGACTTTCTGGACTTTCACGTCCCATTCCATACACCCTGCCTCCGTCATGCGGGAGCGGCGCCTGGCTTCTTTCGCAGTCACCTCCAAAGAGCCTGCGATTCTGTCTTCGCTGTAGAGAATGGGGCCTCTACAGGGGTCCTGGATCTGCATGACCAGAGGACTGCCTGTAGTCTGCAGGGCAGAGACCGGGTAAAAGGCATGCAGCTGTCTGGCGCCGTTTCCCTCTTCGTCGGGGAATACCCCGGCTTTGAGCATTACATAGGAGGGCTTCATGCCCCTTTTTTTGAAGTAGGGATGCTGACCCAAAATGGGCAGGGCTCTCCCCAGACCGGGATTGATGAGGAAAAATTCCACGAAAAAAGTGCGGGTCTCGCCTGTCTCGGGCTGTACGCCGGAAAAGGAGTGCCACCAGCGCATATAGCCTCTCTTGGACAGGGAGCCTCGCAGCATATGTGAATTTCTTGCCAGATCAGACAGATTCATCCTTTGTTCATGCCTCGTTTCTTCGGTGGGGATTCTACGGCGTGGGCCCGTATCGGAATCAAAACAATATTTTGTAGCAGATAAAGGTATTATAATACCAGATATAGAAAATGACAAGAGTGTTACGAAAATATTTCAGAACGGTGATAGAAAAAGGATTGAATCGGAATGGGTTTTATATTAAGCTGTCAGCAGGGGAAAGAAATTCAAAAGAAGACGGAAATGGCGTCGTAAGACGAAGAGAGGCGGAGGACAATATGAAGAGACTGTTGGTGACAGGGGCGTCGGGCTTTATGGGGAGCAGGGTGGTGAATTTCTACCGGGGAAAATACGAAATCTGCGCGCCCGGACACGGGGCCTTGGACATTACGGACGAGGCGCAGGTAATGGGCAGGCTGCGGGACTGGAGGCCGGATTATGTGGTGCACTGTGCGGCCATCTCGGACGTGGGGCGCTGCGGGCGGGAGCCGGAGCGGTCCTGGAAGATCAATGTGGACGGCGCAGTGAATCTGGCGAAAGCATCCGCCGCCGCGGGCGCGAAATGCCTGCTGTGCAGCTCGGATCAGGTGTATGCGGGGAGTCTGCGGAAAGGCCCCCACAGAGAGGATGAGACGGTGAACCCTTGCAATCTATACGGCCGCGAGAAGCTTTGCGCGGAGGAAAAATGCCTGGAGGCGAATCCGGACTGCGTGCACTTAAGGCTGTCCTGGATGTATGACGCGGCGACGTTGAGACAGGGGGAGCACGGAGATTTCATGCGGACTTTTCTGGAGAAACTCCGGACCGGGGAAGTGCTGCGCTACTCTACGGCTGACATACGAGGTCTCACGGATGTGAACGAGGCGGCAAAGAATCTGGAGGCGGCTTTCGGCCTGGAGGGAGGCGTGTACAACTTCGGCTCTCCCAATACGAAAAGCATGTTTGACACGGTATATTCCCTTTTTGTGCAGCTGGGCTGGGACACCGGGCGGCTGGAAAAGGAGGAAGACACGGCGCCCAAAGATCTGACCATGAGCCAGGAGAAACTGCAAAGAGGGGGAATCTTCTTCACGGACACCCGGGAGCGCCTGCTGACAGTGGTGAGGGAAAATGCGCCGTTTTAAGCGCAGGCCGGCAGGGGCCGTCTATGGGCAGAAAGCAATCCGGAAGCGGGATTGAAAATCTGAGGGCCGGGAACGGGAAGTGCAGGCTGCAGGGGGATCAAAACCGCTGCAGCCTATGCAGATTGAATCAAAGCCGGGGAGCCGGCGGGTCCGTTCTACTCGGAGAGTGAGGAGGCCGGCAGCAGGGGCAGGGCAAGGTACATTCTGGTGGGCCGTCCGTTTGAACGGATTTCCATCAGCAGGTCGGTCCTGCCGCGGACAGGGGTCTGGGGCGTCACGGCAAAATCGAATTCCGTTATGCTGGAGCCGCCGTGGAACTGGTTCAGGTTCACACAGATGGTGTCGGAGGGATCCGCGGTCCAGCCCTCAGGCAGATGCAGACGGCATTCCAGCCACTGCTGGCTGTGGAGGCGGTTTTTGATCTTCGCATGGAAAATCTTGGTCTGTCCCTCCCTGATGTCCAGGCCGCCCGTATACTCTATACGAATATCCATCAGACAGCCGGTTTTGCGGACGCTCACCGGGGATGCGGATATCTCTTTGGCGAAATCCTCCCTGTCAAAGACGCCGGTCTTGGCGACGGCATTTTCAATGCTCTCCACAGGCCGGAAGACAATGGAGCCCTCCTGGCTTAAGTCAAAATGTCCCTGCATGAAAGAGGGCATCAGCCGGATGACCCTGGCAGTCAGGCTGCTGACGGTCTGGGGAACGTTTAGACAGGCTTTTGTCCGATCGATGGAGATGGTCTTGATCTCATCGCCGATGGGGCGGAGCCATTTTTCATCGATGACGGAGGTGCCGCCTATGATGCCCAGCAGCGCTCCCAGAGTGCCTGCGGTGCAGTCTCCGTCCTCGCAGCAGCCGGCGGCGATGCAAATGCTCCTGGAGAAGTCGCCCTCCCCGTACACCCATCCCAGCACCATGATGCCGATATTGCTGGGGGCGTCATAGCCCAGATTGCCTACAGGGACATCGTCCTCCGGCGCCTGGTCCCTATATCCGCTGAGCATGCCGAAAGAACCGGGGAACTTCTGCAGGATGGCCTTGCGGGCCGATTTCCAGTCCACGCCTTTCCCGTGACACTCTAAGGCTGTGCGCACCGCGCCTGCCACGGCGCAGTCTTCTGGGATATAAGACAGAGCCGCGTCTATGAGCTTTTGCATATCCTTTTCCACGAAAGCGGCGCTCTGGAGCGCGGCGCAGAAGATCTCGCCGTACATGCCCTCCTGGGCGTGGTCGCAGATGGCGTCCTCATAGGCATACTTCACGGCGATTTCCGGATGTCCCGGCGCAAGGCAGGCCCAGATTTCGCTGCGGATAAAGCAGCCGCAGCTGTCCTTGTTGTGGTTTTTGTACCAGCCGGAGACGGGGGGTGTCAGACCGTAGCGCAGATTGTTCTTTCCGGCGCCGTACTCGGACCAGTCAGCCACTATGTAGGAGATCCAGTATTCGCCCAGAATCTCCGCGTTCACGCCGGGGCCGTACTGCTCGGCCGCATTGAGCCACACCAGCTGTAAGTCTAAGTCGTCGTTGGGCAGTACGCCCAGGGACAGGTCGTGGGTGTAATAGTCCAGGTCGTAGACGCCCCGAATGCACTCAAAGGGCGCGCCCAGGGTGCCGCCGATGTTTTTCCCCAGCCAGCAGGCTTTCACCTTGTCCTGGTATTCCTTGAAAGATAGCTGTGTTCCCATAGGTTGTCTCTCCAATCTTTATGATAGCGTTTTCTTGAAAGCTACTTTCACACCTGTATAACATATTTCGGATAGGCTGTCAATAAAAATCCTTCTGTTTTCTTCTGTTCTGTGGTACAATTGTTACTGTTCAGACAGGGCGCGGAACCGCTGCGCGCAATTTTTGCAGGGCGGCGTCCGGGAAAGCCTGGAAGAGAGGATGTGTGGACGCCATATGAGGAGATATTTCGGGAGGGCCGTGCACGGGGGAACCGCCGCCGGGCCGGTATTTGTGGTGAAAAAGGAAAGCCGGGAAATAGTGTATGCCAGGGCGGAGGATTTTCAGGCACAGATCGCAAGAGTTCAAAGGGCAGTGGGGCAGTCCAGAGAGGAGCTCAAAGCCCTCTCCCACAGGGCTCTGCACCGGGCCGGGGAGGACGGGGCGGCAATTTTTGCGGCGCATGAGATGATCCTGGAGGACGAGGAGTATCTGGAGACAATCTACGGTATGATCCGGAGAGAGAAAGTGGCGGCGGAATACGCCGTGGCCGTGACGGCGCAGGAGCTTGCCGGGAGATTTGAAAGGATGGAGGACGAGTGCATAAGGGCCAGGGCCGCGGACGTGAGGGATGTATCCGGCCAGGTGCTTCGGAATCTGGCCGGGAATCCCGGGTGCGGCCTGCGGCTTGCGGAGCCTGCCGTGATAGTGGCGCAGGATCTGACGCCCGGCGAGACCATGCAGATGGAGCGGGAGAAAATCCTGGCACTTGTCACCGTACAGGGCTCGCCCAATTCCCACACCTCGATTTTGGCCAGGATGATGGACATTCCCGCAGTGGTGGGAGTGCCTGTGGAGCTTGAGCATATCCGGAGCGGGATGAGGGCAGTGGTGGACGGAACCGGAGCCGAGGTGACATTTGAGCCGGACGAGGATCTGTGGGAGGCTGCGGAGCGCAGCATGGCCCGGGAAAGGGATGAAAAGCGCCTCCTGCAGAGCCTGAGGGGAGAGGAGAGCGTGACCCGAAGCGGCAGGAAAGTGCAGATCTGCGCCAATATCGGCGGTCTTGCGGACGTGAAAGGCGCGCTGGAAAACGATGCGGAAGGAATCGGACTGTTCCGCAGCGAATGCCTTTACCTGGGGAGAGCGGGCTTTCCGCCGGAGGAGGAGCAGTTTCAGGTCTACAGGCAGGCGCTTGAGGCCATGGGGGAGAAAAAGGTGGTCATCCGCACCCTGGACATAGGGGCGGACAAAACGGAGGATTATTTCCGGCTGGAGACGGAGGCGAATCCGGCCCTTGGATACCGGGGCATCCGCATCTGCCTGAAGCGGCCGGATATCTTCAAAACCCAGCTGCGGGCGCTGCTGCGGGCATCCGTATACGGAAAGCTGTCCGTTCTGTACCCGATGATCACTTCCGTCAAAGAGATGGAGAGGATCTATGAGATTGTGGACGAGGTAAAGAAAGAGCTGAGCAAGGAGCGCATCCCGTTCCGGCTTCCGCGGCAGGGCATTATGATAGAGACGCCTGCGGCCGTGATGATCAGCCACAGGCTGGCGCAGATGGCGGACTTTTTCAGCATCGGTACCAATGATCTGACCCAGTATACCCTGGCTGTGGACAGGCAGAACGGACAGCTGGAGGAGTTTTATGATCCCCGCCACGAAGCCGTTTTGTGTCTGATCCGCATTGCGGTGGAAAATGCCCATAAGTACGGAAAGCGGGCCGGCATCTGCGGGGAGCTGGCGGCGGATCTGGAGCTGACGGAAAGTCTCCTGGAAATGGGAGTGGATGAGCTGTCGGTCCCGCCTGCTATGGTACTGCCCCTTCGCAGGCGGGTCCGGGAGATTTGAGAGAGTTTGGACGATTCGTCCGATGCTTGCTGTCTACCACTCTTTCGTCTTCGCCTCTTTCCCCAGCCGAATCAATTCGATCTGGTACAGCGCTGTGGGAATCAGGAAAAATGCGGCGAAGACACCCCACTGCCAGGCCCTCATCGTCAGGCTAAAGACAGCAGTCATGGCGAACAGAAAGAGCCAGGGGGCTCTCAAATCCCTGCAGTATTGCATCCTGTCTTCATAGGTGGTGTGGAGCTCAAACGGGGTTCCGTCATTCTCCTTTTCCACGATCAGGAGTTCACGGTTGTAGGTGGTGGCGTTGGTGGCGATTCGGCCGCCCTGCTGGGCCCAGGGGCGCAGCGTTACCTTTCCCACAGAGTAGTTCAGGTTTATGTTTTTGTAAAATGTCCGGTATCCCATATCTTCCAGAAAGGCCCGGTACCGGGAGGCATTCTGTCCGGATTTCCGCCCGATGAACTCCATCCGGTAACACACCTGCCCGGGCCGGCATTCCTCAAACTCGTACAAAAGCTTTGCCGTGCGGACCAGGCGAAAGCCCTGCTGTGCCATCCTGTTGAGCCATCTTTCCTGTGCGGTCAGGAAGCCGGCAAAGAAGCGATATTTTCTTTTCATAACGGTCTGTCCTCCTTCTTGATTCTGGTAAGTGTTTGTATTGGTTTCCGTTGTTTTTTTGCCTGTAAGGCAATGATGCAGGCGTCTGTCTCTTTTGGTGTCCGCGTCCGGGGGAGAGGCGGCGGGCCGGCAGAGATTTCCCCGGCCCGTCACAGAATGCGGGCGGCAATGTCCGTAAGCTCCCGCAGCCTCTCCAGCTCTTTCACGGCAATCTCTCTGCCCGGGGCCGTGATCAGGTACTCTTTTTTCCTGCCGTTTTCGTCCCCGCAGGGGGCAATCCAGCCTTTGTCAGACAGGGCGTTCAGCGCGCCGTATAAGGTGCCTGCCCCAAGGCGCAGCCGGCCGCCGGTCTTTTCTTCGATGAACTGCATGACTGCGTAACCATGTCTGGGGACGCACAGGGCCAGCAGGATATAAAAGGTCACCTCCGTGAGCGCACCGCCTTTTCCGTTATCTCTCATAGTACCTCCTGTATATGATAAGTCTCCTGGCGCATCCCCCCTGGGGGAGAAGCTTTCGCGGTTACGGTTCGCGGGCAGTTCATGCTACTGTGAACGCCGTGAGCAGTAACCTTTCGCGGATGGACCGGTCCGGCGAAATGCATACAAGCTTTTGACATTTTTGGCCGGACCGCTGATAGGAGTTCCGCCGGCAGGTACACCGTGCCGCCGGGGCAACTATTACGTTTACTGTAATAACTATATCACTAACCGTAATAAATGTCAAGTCCTATAATCATTGACGCGGCGAATTATCTATATTAAAATAAAAGTCAACAAATAAAGAGCGTAACCAGGAACCTGGAAACAGAGAGGAACAGACGACAATGAAGACACAAAATGAGTTAAGAACATTACTGCGCTCCGTGGATCACAAGAGCTACCCGGCTTATAAATCCCTGGCGGGCGCCTGGAAATTCGACCGATATACGCTGGTCATCGATCATGTACAGGGGGACCCTTTCGCATCCCCCTCCAGCCTCCATGTGGAGATTCCCCACGGGCTGGCAAAATTCCCGGCGGCTTATTATGCCAAGGACTGCTCCCGCATCGCTCTCCAGGACTTTTTGGTGCGGCAGGTGGGCAAGCAGTTCGAGCAGTACAATTTCAAGGCCAAGGGCTCTGGGAAAAGCGGCCTGCTGTCCGTCAGCCGCTGCGGACAGGCAGTGCTGGAGCGCAGCGCCTGCGAGATTACGGACAGCGGCCTGACGGTGCGGTTCCATGTGGGCTTTCCGGCCTTTGGGCGGACCATCAACGCCGGGGAGCTGGACAAGATCCTCTTCGACTTCCTGCCCCGCTGCGTGGAGAGCAGCCTGTTCTATGCCAGGCTGGATGCCAAAAAGGTGGAGCGGGTGGTGCATCTGGCAGAGGATCAGGATGCGCTGCGGCATCTCTTAAAGGAAGAGAAGCTGGTGGCGTTCGTGGCCAACGGCTCCGTGCTTCCCAGGAAAAGCGGCATATCCGACCTCCCCATGGCGGACAGCGTACCATTTACCTCCCCGGCTTCCATGGAGAGGACCTTTACTCTGCCCCACAGAGGAGAGATTACGGGCATGGCCATTCCCGAGGGCATTACGCTGATCGTGGGCGGCGGGTATCACGGTAAGTCCACTCTGCTGGAGGCCATCCAGATGGGCGTGTACGATCATATAGAGGGAGACGGACGGGAATTTGTCATCACGGACGACACGGCGTTAAAGCTGCGGGCCGAGGACGGCAGATCCATCCGGAATGTGGACATTTCCCTGTTTATCAACGATCTGCCCAATAAAAAGGACACCACGAAATTTACCACCGAGGATGCCAGCGGCTCCACCTCCCAGGCCGCGGCCGTGGTGGAGGGAATCGAGGCGGGCGCCAGGCTTTTTCTCATAGACGAGGACACCTCCGCCACCAATTTCATGGTGCGGGACGAATTCATGCAGCAGGTCATCAGCCGGGACAAGGAGCCCATTACCCCGTTTCTGGAGCGGGCAGGGGATCTGTATGGGAAAGCCGGGATTTCCACCATTCTGGTGGCGGGAAGCTCCGGGGCGTTCTTCTATATCGCGGACAATATCCTGATGATGGACTGTTATCGTCCTGTGGACATTACAGAGCGGGTAAAAACTCTGTGCCAGGGACATACCGCGCCCAGAGTGCAGGCCCCGGGCTTTGGGCTGCCTGCATTTGAAAAGCGGGTGCTTCCGGCTTTCCGGAAAGCCCAGAAAGGCCGCGGGAGAGGCTGGGACGGAAAGGAGCTCCAGACCAGGAATATCGGCTACGGCGCAGGCTCTGCAGAGGGCGACGCCGGCACGCAGGAGAATGGAGGAGGCAGAGGCCGCGGCAGGAAAGGCGGATATGATGTGGCCGAAGAACGCAGATATGACGGAGGAGACGGACAGGCATACGGAAACGCGAACCGCTGGGGACAGGGAGCCGGCTACGGCCCGGATGCAGGAGGACATGGGGCCGGAGATGAGCATGGACGCGGCCGCGGCGACCGGGGCGGCGACGGACGCCATGAGCACATGAAGACCAAATCCTACGGCCTGGAATCTTTCTCCATGGACCGGGAGGAGGTCAATGTGCGCTACCTGGAGCAGCTTTTGGACTCCGAGCAGGTCAATGCCCTGGCCCACCTGCTGCGGTACGGCCTGGAGCAGGTCATGGACGGGAAGAAAACCGTGCGCCAGACCGTGGAGACCATCTGGGACGCTTGGGAGAAGCAGAACTGGAAGCCTTTTGCCGGGTCTTTCGTGCCCTGCGGGCTGGCGAAGCCCAGGATCCAGGAGCTGTATGCCTGCCTGAATCGGTTCAGGGGGTAGCAGGGCAGAAGCGCTTGAGAAATTTGCGGAAAGCTTTGACGCGCTTTAAGGCGCTGAGGACGAGAACTTTCCTGCCATTCTTTCGTCTATATAGTAAGAGACACTCTGGGAAAGGAGATTCGGAAGAATGAGGAAAAGATTATTGACTCTGATAGGATGTGCGCTGGTAATGGGAACGACCCTTAGCGGCTGCGGAAAGACTGCGGGTACCGCTGCAGGGAATGAGGGCGGGACAGAGGAAGCGCCGAAGGAAGCAGGAGAAAACGGCGCAGGCGTTTCGGATGAGAACGGCATGAAAGGCGCAGACAGCGTGCAAAATAGCGGGAAAGGCGAGGCAGCTACTGATACCACGGTTACCCAAAAAGGTCCTTTCGGCTCCATCTCCCTGACCCTGCCTGCCGGATGGAAAGTTGAACTGTGCCCCATGGACAGCGACAGCCTGCTCATGGGCGACTATGGGATTTGTTTTGCGCCGGAGGATACGGACTTCGGATTCGTGGAGGTTGCCTACTGGCAGTCTTTCGGGGTATGCGGCACCGGACTTGAAGAGGAGGAAGTGACAGTGGCCGGACATCCGGCCTGGAAAGGCACCTACGATGGTCACGAATACTGGGACTTCATCTGCTGGAAAGAGCCCGTGAAAGGCGTGGTGGCCATGACCGGTTCCGTGGAGGAATGGTGGGAGGGCAAGGAAGAGGCGGTGATGGAGATCCTGGACACTTTGGCCTTTGATCCGGACATGCGGGAGGGCGGCGCTTACGTCTATGAGACAGAATCGGAAAATGAGCGGATAGGCCTGTATCTTTCTCTGGAGGGCATCTCTCCCTCAGGGGCCATGCTCTGCTACAATCAGTACGACAAGGAAGCGCCCACCGGACAGCTGCAGGACGGGGACGATTTTTCCATTGAGGTAAAAAAGGACGGCAAATGGGAGGAAGCGCCCATTGTGGTGGAGGGTGATTACGGATTCCACGATATCGCATATACGATTTTTACAAACGACACCACAAGGCGGGAACTGAGCTGGGAATGGCTCTACGGAGAGCTGACGCCGGGGGAGTACCGGATCCGGAAGAAAGTCATGGACTTCCGGGGGACGGGAGATTACGATCAGTATGAGATCTATGCGTACTTTATTTTGAACTGAGGGTTGGAGTGTCTGCCAGGGCTATTCTCCGGGAAAGCGGAGGATAGCCTTTTTGTGTAAAGAGTTTTGATATATGAACAAAATTTCTGTGGAAATCTTCCAAAGAGTGGTGTAAGATAGAAAGAAAGGACTCTATGACTCTGCGAAAGGAAGGAATACGATTATGAGATATCTGTTTCAGGGCGACTCCATCACCGACTGCGGCAGAGGAGATTACTCCAATCCCTATGCCACGGGATGCGGGTATCCCCGTCTGCTGGAGGCGGATTTAATGGCTAGGGACGGCGACTGCGAGGTAATGAACTGTGGCATCAGCGGCAATCGGGTGGTGGATTTGCTGGCCAGATGGAAAAAAGACTGCCTGAATCTGAAGCCGGACGTGCTGACGATTCTCATCGGCGTCAATGACGTGTGGCATGAGCTGGGAGAGTGCAACGGGGTGGATACGCCGCTTTTCGAAGAGGTGTACCGGATCCTGCTGCGGGAGACAAAAGCGGCGCTGCCGGATACCAGGATTGTGCTGATGGGAGCGTATGTCATTCACGGTGAGGCCACGGATCCGGCCTGGGAGACTTTCTCCGGTGAGGTGAGAGCGCGCAGGGAGGCCACACGCAGGCTGGCGGAAGAATTCGGTACGGACTATGTGGACCTGCAGCAGGTGTTCGATGAGGCCCAGAAGAAATTCCCGGCTTCCCGCTGGAGCGGTGACGGCGTCCATCCTACGGCAGCAGGCCATGAAGTCATTGCGAGAGCCTGGATGGAGGCTGTGGGAGTCTGAGGCAGCGGGAGTCTGCGGCAGCAAGGCAGGCCGAAGACGCTTTTGCCAAAAGGCAGCGTCTTGGTCTGAGGAGATGGAGTTGTAAGAGAGAAGAGACTGCCTTTACCGGCCGGGATTTGGTTCCGGAGCCTGGTGGGCGGAGACAGCAGAAAATGCAGGGCGGCAGGAAATGCAGGACGGCAGGAAATGCAGAACAGCAGGAAATGCAGAACGGCAGGAAATGCAGAACAGCAGGAAATGCAGGGCGGCAGGAAATGCAGAACAGCAGGAAATGCAGAACAGCAGAAAATGCAGAACAGCAGAAAATGCAGAATAGGAGGTATGAAGACAGGTATGAAGATTTTAAAAGTGACAGACGAGGCATTCAGAAAATACGGCAGAGTGGTGGATAATATTGATTTCACCGATTTGGTGGAGGAACTGAAGAAGACGCCGCTTCCGGCGGACGTGGTCTATGAGCCCTCCGTGAAAGCGTTGGAGGCGCTGCCCGTGATGCAGGAACTTTCCAGGGTGGCTTACGGCGAGATGCCCATTCAGATCGGCTACTGCAATGGACACAATACGAAGCTGAACGCCCTGGAGTACCACAGGGATTCCGAAATTAATGTGGCGGCAACGGACGCGGTGCTGATGCTGGGGCTGCGGGCCGACGTGGAGGCGGATTTTACTTATGACACTTCCAAGGTGGAGGCGTTTTTGGTGCCGGCGGGGACGGCAGTGGAAGTCTATGCCACCTCGCTGCACTATGCGCCCTGCCATGTGGACGAGGGCGGCTTCCAGGTAGCCATCGTACTGCCCAAGGGGACTAATTATCCTTTAAAGGAAAAACATAAAAAGGTGGAGGAGACCAAGAGCGGTGCCGGTGTCTCCGATGAGGACGCCCTGATGACTGCGGTAAACAAATGGATCATCGGCCACGCGGAAGGCGGCCTGGACCAGGGGAGCTTCCTGGGGCTTAAGGGCAAGAACCTGTGCCTGAACGAAGACTGAGGGCAGGTATCCGGCAGATGCTTCAGCAATAGGCTTTCCGGCGGAAGAATCTGCGTCTGACCGAGGACTGAAGCCAAGATGCCGGGAAGTAATTCCAGGCAGCCTGCGTTCCCGTCGGCAGCTTCCAGGGGAGCAAGGGAATGGGAGTCGTTCAGTGGGCTGCTGCAGGCGGCATGACAGAAAGTAAGGCCTGGCGTTGATTCGCGTTGGCGGAGACTGGAATAAGCGTAAGAGTAAATTTTTATGTGATGCAGGAGGGAATTATATGCTTTATATAGGAATAGATTTGGGCACATCGGCTGTGAAGCTGCTGCTCATGGACAGTGAGGGTAAGATTGTCAATATCATATCGAAAGAGTACCCCTTATACTTTCCCCACCCCGGCTGGTCAGAGCAGAAGCCGGAAGACTGGTATGAACAGACTGTCCTTGGAATCAAGGAACTGATCCGGGATGTGGACAAGTCCCAGGTGGCTGGCATCAGCTTCGGCGGCCAGATGCACGGCTTGGTGATTTTGGATAAAGACGACAATGTCATCCGTCCCGCCATCCTCTGGAACGATGGCCGCACAGGGAAAGAGACGGAATACTTAAACAACGTGATCGGCAAAGAGAAGCTGTCGGAGTACACGGCCAATATTGCCTTTGCGGGCTTTACTGCCCCCAAGATCCTCTGGGTGAAGAACAATGAGCCGGAGAACTTTGCGCGGATATCCAAAATCATGCTGCCGAAAGATTACATTGCCTACAAACTGACGGGCGTGCACTGTACGGACGTGTCCGATGCCTCGGGAATGCTGCTGTTCGATGTGAAGAACCGCGGATGGTCTCAGGAGATGTGCGACATCTGCGGCATCCAGGTCTCCCAGCTTGCGAAATGCTATGAGAGCTATGAGACCGTAGGCACTGTGCTGCCCGAGGCGGCGGAGGAGCTTGGCATCAGCTCCTCGGTAAAGGTGGCGGTGGGAGCCGGGGACAATGCGGCGGCAGCCGTTGGAACGGGCACTGTGGGGGACGGAATGTGCAACATCTCTTTGGGTACCAGCGGCACAGTCTTCATTTCCTCCAAGCAGTTCGGCGTGGACAAGTACAATGCGCTGCACTCCTTTGCCCATGCGGACGGCAGCTACCATCTCATGGGCTGCATGCTCAGCGCGGCCAGCTGCAACAAATGGTGGATGGACGAAATCATCGGAACCAAAGATTACGCGGCCGAGCAGCAGAACATTGAAAAACTGGGAGAGAACCATGTGTATTTCCTGCCCTATCTCATGGGAGAGCGCTCCCCCCACAATAATCCGGATGCCAGGGCTGTCTTCATCGGCATGAGCATGGATACAACCAGGGCGGACATGACCCAGGCCGTGCTGGAGGGCGTGGCATTTGCCCTGCGGGATTCCCTGGAGGTGGCGAAATCCCTGGGGATAAAGCTTACCGGTACCAAGATCTGCGGAGGCGGCGCGAAGAGCCCGCTGTGGAAGAAGATCATCGCCAATGTGCTGAACCTGAAAGTGGAGGTGCCGGAAAGCGAAGAGGGTCCGTCCATGGGCGGCGCCATGCTGGCGGCGGTGGCCTGCGGCGAGTACGCAAGCGTGGAGGAGATTGCCGCAAAGGTAGTCAAAGTGGTGGAGACCGTGGAGCCGGATCCGGAATTGGTGGCAAAGTACGAGGAGCGTTATCAGCAGTTCAAGCGGATTTACCCGGCCTGTAAGCCGCTGTTTTGACAGGGGGCGAAGTCCCGGGAGAGAAGTATTGCGGGCAGCCCCGCCAAGGGCTGCCCGGGACAGCAGAGGGGCAGAGGAAAGGGCGATGAAGATGGCGAAGACATTTAATGTGACTGCTGTATGTATACCGGAAGAACATTACATGGTCAGGCTTGATGATCGCCTGCGGGAGATAAAAGATCTGATAGATGCGGGGAAATACTTTTCGATAAACAGGGCAAGGCAATATGGGAAGTCTACTTTGCTGATGGCTTTGGAGCAGTATCTGCAAAGGGATTACCGTGTGGTTTCGCTGGACTTCCAGACATTTGACGATACGAAGTTTCAAAATGGCTGTGTGTTTGCGGCAGCATTTGCAAAATCTTTTCTGCGCGCTCTGCAGCGGGATGGGGACAGGCAGGACGAAGCGTTCCGTAAGGCGGCTGTTCATTTGGAGAGAAGACTGGAGGAAGAGGGAAATGGATTTGCATTGATGGAGCTGTTCGAAGAACTCAGCGACATTTGCGCTGTTTCCGACCGTCCCATGGTACTGATGATCGATGAGGTGGACAGTGCAACGAACAACCAGGTCTTTCTGGACTTTCTTGCGCAGCTGCGGGCATATTATATCAGGCGTACTCGACAACCTACATTCCGGGCGGTGATTTTGGCAGGGGTGTGTGATGTGAAGAATCTGAGAATGAAAATTCGGCCGGAAGAGGAACATAAGGTGAACAGCCCGTGGAACACTCACGAAGGCAACGAGCCAAATGAAAGTAAGCTTTCATTTGGCGACTGCTCGTGGGATCAAATGGTGCAGGCACCATTTGATATTGCGGCGGATTTTAAGGTTGATATGAGTTTTTCTCAGAAAGAAATAGCCGGAATGTTGGAAGAATACGAGGCTGATTGGCAGACGAGCATGGATACCGGAAAGATGGCGGGACTGATTTATGAGTACACTTCAGGATATCCCTTTCTTGTATCACGATTATGTAAATTGATGGACGAGGAAGTGGGCGGAGCACAAAGTACCGGAATGCCTGAAGACGGTGCAAAAACCAGGGCGTGGACGGAGGACGGCTTCCATAAGGCAGTGCGGATGATCCTGTCAGAGAAGAATACGCTGTTTGAGTCGTTGATCGGAAAGCTGACAGCTTACCCGGTTCTGAATACCATGCTGCGTTCCCTGCTCTTTACTGGAAAAAGCATTGTTTATAATGCAGACGACCCTTCAACCGATACTGCTTTTATGTATGGGTTTATCCGCAACCAGGATGGCATGGCAGTCATCTCGAACCGCTTGTTTGAAACGCGTTTATATAATTATTATCTCTCTCTGGCCGAAATGCAGAGTTTGGATATATACAAGGCTTCTCTGCAGGATAAAAGTCAGTTTATTGTGGACGGTTATCTGAATATGAGACGGATTCTGGAAAAATTTGTGCTGCATTTTCATGAACTGTACAGTGACAAGGGAGAGAGGTTTGTGGAAGAGGAAGGAAGAAAGTATTTCCTGCTCTATTTAAGACCGATCATCAATGGCACGGGCAATTATTATGTGGAGTCCAGAACGCGGGATCTGCGCAGAACAGATGTAATCGTGGATTATCGCGGGGAGCAATATGTGATAGAAATGAAAGTGTGGCGCGGAGAGGAGTATAACAGACGCGGTGAAAAGCAGCTCATCGGCTATCTGGATGACTATCACAAGGATAAGGGATATATGGTCAGCTTCAATTTCAATAAAAAGAAGCAGATTGGCGTCCGGGAGATTGCTATCGGCGGAAAGACTTTGATAGAGGCTGTTGTTTAAAAACCAGATGAAAATACACAGATTGTTAGCCGGGGAGGAATCCCCGGCTGATTTTCTGATGGTAGAAAGGAAAGGGGTTGAAATATAGGCACAAATCATGTATGATTTTGGAAAAGAAATAATACGAGGGCGTAGTATGTATAATATTGGAATATGCGATGATGGAAAAAACACTTGTGCATCAATTGAGGAAATGATAATGCAGTATGCAGAGAAGAAAAAGCTAAGGATAGATGTCCAGGTATGGTACGCAGGAGAAGAACTATGCCAATATCTTGAACAGGGAGGCCATCTTGACATACTGTTTCTTGACATAGAGCTCGTCAAGCTGACGGGAATAGAGGTAGGCGGCTTTATCCGAAACAAGATGGAAGACAGGGGGATGCAGATCATTTATATCTCAGGGCATTCTGCATATGCGCAAAAATTATTTAGGACTCAACCCCTAGATTTCCTGGTCAAGCCAATCGCCGTGCAGCAGATAGAAGATTCCCTGGAACTGGCAGCGAAATTGCTTAAGAGGAATTCAGAAAAGTTTGGCTTCCAAAACGGCAGGGACTATTACTATATTTCATATGGCAATATTCTGTATTTTGAGAGCAAAGGACGGAAGGTAAAAATAGTGACAGTGGGTGATGAGAAAGAGTTTTATGGCGGAATCAGGGGCTTGGAGAAGAGACTGTCCAAAGAGTTTTTTGCGATTCACCACTCATATGTGATAAACCAGGCTCATGTAGCAAGGTATGCCTATGAAACAGTGGAGATGGATAATAACACGATACTGCCGATCAGCAAAGCATATTGAAAACAGGTAAGAGAGAGGTTATTAAAGGGGTTATCATGACGGATTGATTTTTTGTGCTAAACTGCTTTCAGAAAGACAGCAGATGTATAGCAAAGATAAATTATGTAATGTATTCCGCCGTTCTATTGTCAGAACATAAGTTTGTTTTGTCTTTCTGTACTTAGAAAAAAAGATTGTAGCTATAATAGCATCGGAGCAGAAGCCAGTGATAGCTTTTGCTCCGGCTGGGTACGGCACAAATGATAGTTGTTTATGCCTTGTAGTCGTTTTGTCGGAGTGTGAGTCTGTGATTGCAAATAGGAAAACATTTTTGGTGATAAGCCCTTTGATTTTAACTGTTTTTTTATGTGCCTGCTCAAAGATGGCTGACAGCTTACCTAATTATATTAGCTTCGATCAATTGGCGGAAGGATATGGGGTAGAAGATGCAGCAGCGGATGATTGCGTGGTATTTATCGATTCTAAGTTGATTTCCGGAGAAGACGTCTGGAAAACTTTTGTCACAAAGGCAGAAAAGAAACAATCCTGCAGTGTACGTATTGCGAATTATATTAGCACGGACAGCTATTTTTTCCTTACGGATTTGTCATACGAAAGCTCTTTCTTTCGTGTTAATACCAGCGAGGGAACATACGGAGAATATAAATATCTGAATCACTATGAAATCAATATAAAAGATGGTGATTCAGTAAGGGATCTCTACATACTTGTAGATAAAGAAGATGCAACATATGATGCTATTCAAAAGTCATGGGCTAGTTCAGTGCCCAATGGCGGGATTGCTAGTTATATAGTTTACAGCAACATGTATTGAATTGCACCAATGTGAGAGGCGAAGAGAATGTATTCTTTTTTACCAACTGTATTTTTATCAGTACTGTTTCTTGGCATGTACATATGTTTTAAGTATCCCAGCAGTTATGGATCCGGTACTGGCTATAATACAATAACATCTAGAAAATCAAAAAGAATCTGGGAATATGCTCAAAAATTAGCTTGTGACTATATGCGCAAGTTTTTGATTTGCTCAATTGCATACAATTTTGTGTGGCTAATTGTTTATTCCGTTATAAAGAATCAGGCATGGGCATCACCAATGGCTCTTGTGATATTTAATTGTATAATATTTCTGATTATGGTTCTAGGCTATTTTGTATGTGTTGAATATAAGCTAAAATTGGAAATGAAACAGGGGAAAGTGTGAAGAGTAAAAAACTCAGAGTATATAGCAGATCGCTTTTCCGGCAACTTTAGCGGACTTAACTCCCAGGAGCAGTCCGCGTTTTTAGTAGGAAAATATGCCTTTTGGCTTTGAGCATAGGATTGTTCAGTTTATCGAGGGGGAGTTTGTGGCTGCAAATAGGAAAACATTGTTGGACTCACATCCAACTCACATCCAGCAGCGCGAAAAACGTTTACAACCCCCTCCCCATATGCTAAAATATCCATAGCGGAATCTATTATGGCTCCCATACAAATGAACGATATGGCGAATAAGGGAGAGTTCTGCATGGCAGAAAGAGATGTACAGAGAAACCACAAGGACACGGTGTTCAACGACCTGTTCTCTGATAAGCGAAACGCCTTGTCCCTGTACAATGCCTTGAACGACACGGACTATGAAGAGACCGAGAGCCTGGAGATTGTCACTCTCTCCGATGCGGTCTACATGCACAGGAAAAACGATGTGTCCGTACTGTTCCAGAATCAGCTGGCATTGTGGGAGCACCAGAGCACATTGAACTACAACATGCCCTTACGGGGGCTGATCTACTATGCGCACAATATTGACGGGATATTGAGGGCGAAAGGCGCAAAGCTGTATGGAAAGAAGCTTGTAAAGATCCCGGCCCCGGATTATTATGTGTTCTACAACGGCAGGGAGGATGCCCCTGACAGGCAGGAACTAAAGCTTTCGGACGCATTCCTGGTTCCAAGGGAGGGGTATGAATGGACTGCCCACATGCTGAATATCAACAATGAGGGCAGCCGGAGCCTGCTGGAGCGATGTCCGGCGCTGAAAGGATATGTGATGCTGGTGCGGTATGTCCGCGAACTCCAGGCATCAGGCAGCGATCTGCCTGATGCCATGGACAAGGCAATCGACAGATGTATAAGGGAAAGCGTGCTGAAAGAGTATCTGCTGAAAAAGAAGTCGGAGGTGAAGCTTATGCTGCTGACGGAATTTGATGAGGAACTGTTTGCGGAGACAATGAGGGAGGAAGGCCGGGAAGAGGGCCTGAAAGAGGGCCGGGAGGAAGGCGAGGATCGGCTGAATCAACTTTATGTGACGCTGATGAAAGAACAAAAATCCAAGGATCTTGAGCGAGCCATGCAGGACAAAGGTTTTCGGGATATGCTGTACGAGAGGTACGGGCTTTGAAAAGGAGTCGAAAAGGGCGGGGTCATAGGTGCACCTCTATAAAAATCAGGAGGCCGTACACTCCCAACGTAAAGGGGGTACGGCCTCCGTTTTTATAACACTTTTGCCAGAAAATCCTGCGTCCGGGGCTGCCTGGGAGCCGTGAAGATCTCCTCCGGCGCGCCCTCCTCCACGATTTTCCCCTCCGCCATGAAGATGACTCTGTCGGCCATTTCCCTGGCAAAGCCCATCTCGTGGGTGACCACCACCATGGTCATGCCCTCTTTGGCCAGCTCTTTCATGACCTCCAGCACCTCACCCACCATCTCCGGATCCAAGGCGGAAGTAGGCTCGTCGAAGAGCATGACCTCCGGATCCATGCACAGGGCGCGGACGATGGCGATTCGCTGCTTCTGGCCGCCGGACAGCTGGCTGGGATAGGCATTTGCCCGGTCAGAGAGCCCTACCCGTTCCAGCAGGGCTTTCGCCTTGGCCTCCGCGTCAGCCTGGGACTTCTTCAACAGCTTCATGGGAGCCAGAGTCATGTTCCGCAGGATGGTCATATGGGGAAATAAGTTGAAGTGCTGGAACACCATGCCCATTTTCTGCCTGTGGAGATTGATGTCGGCTTTCTTGTCCGTAATGTCCACGCCCTCGAAAAGGACCTTTCCGCCTGTGGGCACCTCCAGGAGGTTCAGACAGCGCAGGAATGTGGACTTTCCGGAGCCGGAAGGGCCGATGACTACGACCACCTCGCCTTTTTTGACCGAGGCGTTCACGCCGTTCAGGGCTTTGATGTCGCCGCCGTCAAAATGCTTCTGCAAATCCATTGCCTGTATGATATCAGCGCTCACTGCTCCTAAGCCTCCTTTCCAGCTTCCCTACCAGGAAAGTGAAGAACATTACCAGTATCAGATAGATCAGAGCGGACATCAATAGCGGGAACAGATAGTCGTAACAGTTGCCGCCGATGATGTTGCCTGCATAGGTCACATCCGTGAGGCCTACATAGCCTGCCACCGCAGTCTCCTTTAACAGCACAATGAACTCATTGGCCAAAGTGGGGAGCACTGCCTTGAAAGCCTGAGGTAGGATGATATAGCGCATGGTGGCCACATAGCCGAAGCCCAAACTTCTGCCCGCCTCCATCTGTCCTGTGTCGATGGACATGATGCCTCCCCGGATGATCTCCGCCACATAGGCCCCGGAATTGATGCCGAAAGACAGCGCAGCCACCATGACCTTGTTGCGGCTGGAGGCGAAGATGACAAAGTACATGATCATTAGCTGGACCACCGCTGGCGTGCCCCGGATGACTGTCAGGTAGACCTTGGCCAGGGCGTTGAAGAAGCCCAGGAAAAATTTTCCAGGCCCTTGCATCTCGGTATGGTTCTTGTCCCAGGAGACCCGGATCAGGGAGATGACTACGCCTAAGGCCACGCCGATGAGCAGGGCAAGCAAGGTCAGCAGCAGGGTGTTGCCCAGCCCCTTTATGTACATCTGGTACCGGTTGTCGAAGACGAAGCTCTTGTAAAAATCGTATCCCAGGTCGTTCAGCCACTCAGGGCCGTTCAGTATCCAGTCCGGCGCCTCTAAAGGCCAGGACTGGGAAGCGGATGGTCTCATAGCTTATTCTCCTTTTAACAGGCCGTCAGGGCCGTATCTGCTTTCGCAAAATTGCGTGTTATTCCGCAGTGATATATTTGTCAACAATGCCTTTGACAGTACCGTCGGCAATCAACTCTTCCAGAGCTGCGTTGACGGCATCATACAGCGCCTTATTGTCCTTGCTCATAGCAGCCGCGTAATCCTCGGTGACATACTCGGTCTCCAGGATTTTCAGCCCCTCCACCTCGGCCACGAAAGCCTTGGCGGGCTCGTTGTCGATGACCACGCAGTCCACCTTGCCGGTCTTTAAAGCCTGTACGGCTTCGGCGCCCTTGCCGTAGCGGTCGATGGTGCCAAGCCCCTCTTTTTCGATATCATCAGTGGTATAGATGTCGCCTGTGGTGTTTCGCTGTACGCCTACCACATGGCTTGCGCCCTCTGCGAACAGGTCGTCCACGCTGGCGATGGCACTGTCCTGGGTAACGATGACTACCTGTACACCGGTGGCATAGCTGACGGTGAAATCCACCTCCTCCTGCCGGTCAGGGGTAACGGTCATGCCGGCCAGGCCGATGTCAGCCTTGCCGCTTTTGATAGCTTCCGTGATGGAGTCAAACTCCATGTCATCGATCTGCAGCTCCAGTCCAAGCTTTTCTGCGATGGCTGCGGCGATCTCCGCATCGATTCCGGTGATTTCGTTCCCCTCCAGATACTCATAAGGCGGGAAAGTTGCGTTTGTGGCCATAGTGAGTTTGCCCTCTACGGCAGTGGTAAAACGGGCATCTTCGCCCTTGCTGCTCTCCCCCGGCGCGCTGCCGCAGGCCGCTACGGACAGAACCATGGCTGAAACCAATAATAACGCAATCCATTTCTTCATAATAAATATCCTCCCAAAATGTATTTATCGGCTCCCTGATGGAGTCAATGGACAGATACTAGCACTTAATGCATAAATTGTCAATGGATTTTGTTAAAAAAGAGAGATAAATCTGTTTCTTTGCATATTTTAAATAAATATACATAAAAATATGCATATTCACACCCATATGCTCACGAAATATTTTTGCGGGAGGAGAGCATATGGCCACACTCAGATAGTTTATATGGCATAGGCTATTGCAAATCTGACCAAATAAGATAAAATAAGGTAATAGCCTTTGCAAATCCGGATAAACAAGAGGAAATGCGAGCAGAGAAAGGATTGAGAAAAATGACCGGCACAGACAGAATCGCATACAGGAATCTAAGGAAAGAGGAGATCACGCGGGAACTGTTTCGCCAGTTCATCCGCAGACAGGTAGTAGGAAAATGCTGGCGGCGGGTAAACGGGGAGTGGGTTATAAAGGACGATCCATTCGTGGACGACTGGTCAGAGGCGGACTATGAGGAACTGGTGGCATGCCTGAAAAACACCCTTGCTGCCGGCGGCTTTGTATACGCCGCTTTCTGTGACGACGCCCTGAAAGGCTTTGTCTCTGTGGAGGCAGCGCCTTTCGGGGGAGAGCAGGGTTATCTGGATCTGTCCAGCATCCATGTATCCTGCGACATGCGTGGCCGGGGCGTGGGCCGGGCGCTGTTCGCGGCGGCAAAGGAATGGGCCAGGGTCCACGGCGGGCGGAAACTGTACATTTCCGCCCATTCCGCGGTGGAGAGCCAGGCTTTCTACAAGGCCATGGGCTGCGTGGAGGCACAGGTGTACCATCCCGGCCATGTGGAGGCGGAGCCCTATGACTGCCAGCTGGAGTGTGCGCTGTAGAGGGCTCAATTACTATTTTTACCTGTATAGGTGGTGATGTTATGGGTGTTAATAAAAAAGGAAAACGAAAAATTATTGTGGATAAAAAAGTGTACTGGTGGTTTGCAGATGATACGATTTGGGATGAACCTTATGTACGCATTATAGCGGATGACCACTCATTTGAAGCGGAATGTAATTTGTACTGCCCGGTTTTAAGAATTATGAAAGATAATAGCAAAGGAAGACGTAGCATTTCTATACCATGTGAATTGTCCCATAGATATTTAAGTTTTACTCCTCAATATATTTCTGAATTGATACGAATTGGAAGCTGCTAGCATTGCGTTCCCTTATGTGCCGACAGGCAAAATGCTGTCGGCAAGAAAATGTATATGAATTAATAAATTCTCGCCACTTTTTTTCCGACCGTTTTCCTGCTATGATAACAGCATAAGACGTCTTATCCAATCAACAAAAAACTTTTGCAGCAGACCGGCTGGCAGCAAAACCGGAAAGGATGGGAAAAATGATGGAACATGACAATCTACTGACAAAATGGGTGATCGGCAGGATAGAAAAGGAATATAAGGACGACATCGCGCTGCTGATAGCCGTAAAGGGACATGCGACCCATGGGGACGGCCATGGGGAAGTTTTCGACTACTATGTTCCCTGCACTGAAAGAGGAAACGGACTGGCGCAGACCTTTATCATTGACGGCATCGGGCATGATCTGTACCCCAGGTCATGGGAGAGGCTGGAAAAATCCGCGGAACTTGATGAGATGACCTTGGTGCTGGCAAAGGCGGAAATCCTCTATGCCAGATCGAAAGAGGACGCGGACAGGTTCCTGGCCCTGCAGCGGAAATTGGAGGATAACCTGGCGAATCCGGTATTCGTCTACGGCAAAGCCCTGGAACGCCTTGACAGCGCAAAGGACCTTTACCGGAGTCTTGCGTTTGAGGAGAAAACTTACCGGGCCCGCTCCCAGGCAGGCTTCATTCATCACTACCTGTCCGCGGCTGTGGCATTTATGAATCACAGCTTTGCGGATTCGGCGCTGTTCAGCGAAAGACAGGCCTATAACAGCAGCACCGAGAGCAGGATTTACCACTGCCCGGAGCTGGAGAGTGTGCCGGATTCTTTCTTTGAATACGGGCGCTGTCTTCTGACCTGCGGGGATGTAAGGCAGATACGGGAAGTCACCCATGGGCTGATCGGGACTACGGAAAAATTTGTGCTGGCCAGAAAGCCTGCCGCAGTGGATGCAGCCAGGGAGATCAATTACCAAAATCTGGCCGACTGGTATCAGGAATTAAGCCTGACCTGGCGCAGGATCCGTTTTTTCTGCAGAGTAAACAAAGTGGAGGAAGCCTACCGGGACGCCTGCTACCTGCAGGATGAATTGCTTGTGGTGGCAGAGGAATTCTGCCTGGAGGAGTTCAATATCCTGGACTCCTTTGACCCTGATGCGCTGATACACCTGGAACTGCGCTGTGATATAACGGAACAGGCCATACGCCGCATCATAACGGAAAACGGCGCAAAAATAAATGAATATACATCTGTCGCCGCCTTTTTGGACGCAAATGCATAAATGGGGGATGACAAGTGAAATATAGGAAAGCTTCGGAAATTTTTCCCGACGAGCTGCTCAAGGAAATACAGAGATATTCCTCCGGGGAGTTGGTCTATATTCCAAAGGCTGCCGAACGTAAAAAATGGGGCGAGGATTCGGGGGCAAAGACTTTCTATGTTCAGCGAAACAGCGAGATTCGCAGTAAATTCCGACGGGAGAAGAAAGGAATTCCGGAACTTGCGGCGGAGTATCATCTGTCGGAGGAGACGGTGCGGCGAATTGTATACAGGCAGTGACGAAAGGGCGCTTCCCCGCGGCCTGCGCAGGAATCGGAACAGACTTACGGAACTGATTTCGGCAAGAGGCAGCAGATATCTGCAGGCATTTAACAGAGGCATAAAGCGCTGCCGAAAAGGAATATAAGAGAACAAAGCCCTGTATCAGCCGGATTGCGGTCTGACGCAGGGCCCTGCTGCGGTTAGAATCAAAAAGATACAGTGGCAGTGCCGCTCTTCTCAAAGGAGAGTACCGCGTCTTTGTCCTGTACATGACAGAGGGCTCCCTGCACGCACTTGGGCTGCCCGGTGCCTGCCAGTACCACCATACACGGCTTTCCGCCATGGAAAGTCACGGTATAAGTCTCTTCGGCGCGCTCTACGGAAATCTCCGCCTCCAGCAGGGCGTCCCCGCTGTACACCACAGTCTCTGCCTTTCCGCCGTCTGCCACCTCATAGACCCGGAATATGACTTCGTCGGCATAGTCATACACGGGGCCGTCATCCTTTGCGCCCAGGGCAATGACGCTGTTTTCCCGCACATACAGCGGAATGCTGAGATAATCGTGTTTCTCCCGGTACCACCGGCCGCCCTGCCTTGTTTCTCCTGTGAGGAAATTGGTCCAGATGCCGTCCGGCAGGTAATATTCTGCTATGCCCTCTTCATTTAAAACAGGGGCCACCAGCAGCGAATCTCCCAGCATATACTGGTTGGCCAGGTAAGAACAGTTTCTGTCATCGGTGAATTCCAGCGCCATACTCCGCATCATGGGTATGCCTGTCCGGGAGGTCTCGTAAGCACACCGGTACAGATAAGGCATCAGGGAGGCTTTCAGTCTGGTGAAGAACCTTACCACGTCCACGCTCTCCTCATCATAGAGCCAGGGCACTCTGTAAGAGGAGGAACCGTGGAGCCTGGAATGGGTGGAGAGCAGCCCGAAAGCGCACCAGCGCTTGTACACATCCGGCGTGGACTTGCTCTCGAAGCCGCCGATGTCATGGCTCCAGAAGCCGAAGCCCGAGCTGGTCAATGACAGCCCGCCCCGCAGGCTCTGCTCCATGGACTCGTAATCGGACCAGCAGTCGCCGCCCCAGTGTACCGGGAACTTCTGGCCTCCGGCGGTGGCGGAGCGGGCGAAGAGCACCGCCTCGCTTTTGCCCCGCTTCTCGGCCAGGATCTCATACACGGCCTTATTGTAGAGATAGGTGTAGAAATTGTGCATCTTCATGGGATCCGAGCCGTCGTGGTAGACCACATCCGTGGGAATCCGCTCGCCGAAGTCGGTCTTGAAGCAGTCCACGCCCATGTCCAGGAGCTTCTCCAGGCCCTGCTGATACCAGCGCACTGCCTCAGGGTTGGTGAAGTCCACCACAGCCATGCCGGACTGCCACATATCCCACTGCCATACGCTGCCGTCAGGCCGCTTAATGAAGTATCCCTTTTCCATTCCCTCATCGAACAGAGCCGATTCCTGTCCGATGTAAGGATTGATCCAGACGCAGACTTTGATTCCCTTTTCATGGATCCTGCCAAGCATCCCCTCCGGATCCGGAAACACTGCCTCGTCCCAGATAAAATCCGTCCAGTGGAATTCTTTCATCCAGCAGCAGTCAAAGTGGAATACGGACAGCGGAATTCCCCGCTCCAGCATCCCGTCGATAAAGCTCATGACGGTGGCCTCGTCGTAATCTGTGGTAAAGGAGGTGGACAGCCACAGGCCGAAAGTCCAGGGCGCGGGCAGGGCGGGTTTTCCGGTGAGATCCGTATACCGCTCCAGCACCTCTTTCATAGAGGGGCCGTTTAAGAGATAATAATCCAGCATTTCCCCGGCCACGGAGAATCCCACCTTGTTGACCTGCTCTGTGCCCACCTCAAAGTCCACCTGCTCCGGATGGTTGACGAAGACGCCGTACCCTCTGCTGGACAGGTAGAAAGGGATGTTCTTGTAGGACTGTTCGGTGCTGGTGCCGCCGTCCTGGTTCCACACGGACACGGACTGGCCGTTTTTCACAAAAGCGCCGAACCGCTCCCCCAGGCCGTAGATCTGCTCGTTCACGGACAGGCCCAATTGCTGGCGCATATAGGCGCCCTGGCCCTTGTCATAGGCCATGCCTGTCCAGTTCTCCTTGAGAAAGGCGAAATCCCTGCCCGCGCTTTTGGTCAAAAGCTCCCCGTCCCGCTCATAGCGCATGGACCAGGGGCGCTTGCCCAGAACCAGGCTTAGATGCCCGCTTTTTACGGTGAGCGTCTCATCGGTCTCCTCTACCCTCAAAGCCTGTCCGCAGGGCTCGGCCAATTCAAAGGCAGGGCTTTTCTTCAGGCCGCCCTTGTGGTGCCAGACCTGTACCCGGATGACCTCGGGCGCGGGGGCGGTGATGCGCAGGGTGAGGTTGATACCGTCTATGGTATTACCCCGGCCGTTTACCACGGCAGTGGGAGCGCAGATTACTACTTCGTCTTCTGCAATCCGACTGTCATAAATCTGCTGGGGAGAGAAGCTTGCAAAGCCCTCCTTTAATAACCAGCATCCGTTCTGAAATTTCATGTTTGCGTCTCCTTTCGCTTTTTCGCAGCTGCACACGGAACCGCCGGGCGAACCCTGTCGTCATGGTATGTACACGGAACCGGTGCGGGAATCCTATTATCATGTTTCTATTATAGATTGCCTGTCAGCTGTTTACAAGATGACTTTATATGCTGACTTTACGGTACTTTTGTGCACTGTGGACAAGAAATGACAGGCTGAGTCCGCTTTCCCGGCTGTTTTCCGTGATCTCGATGGCGGAGATTACCGCTAACTGCTGCTTCCTGCCCAGCAGCAGCTTTTTCTGTTCTGTCAGCTGCGGCTCCATGTTTTGGAAAGTCATGATCTCCCGGAGCCTGCGCAGCGAAAAGCGAACCCTCTTTCTCCTTTTGCGTCAGCTTTTTTACGTTCCTGCCCGGCGCGGCCGCCGAACCTATAAGGTATCATACAAGATGACGCTGGGGAACTGTCAAGAGGGAAAATCCCGTTACTGTTCGCGGAACTACCCGTGAACAGTAACAAAATCCCGGCACAGGCAAGGTCAGCCTGAGACGGAGGGCAGACTTCCCAGATTGTTGTCGTCGGAGCCGTCCGGGATGGATTTCAGGTATTCCGTATCTCCCCTGTGGGCCACGCCCACGCCCTTGATGTCCCCGGACTTTGCCATCTGCACGCCCTCCTCCTTAGAGACGGTAGAGCCGTCGGAGAGCTGGTAGCCGTCGATCTTGCCGCTGTGCTTCACTAAGCCTACAATCTCCTTTGCATCTGACTTGGGCTGGGGAATCTCATCCAGCGTGTTCTTGGCCAGAGCGGCGGTGAGTCTTGTGTCATTTGTTTTGTTTTCCATATTTATCCTTTCTGCCCGAGGGGCGGGCATTCAAATAAAAAATTCGGTTTTATGGTTCAGCCATAGTATTATCCGTATACAGGGAGAAATACCTGCCAGCTTTCGCCAGCGCATTTTCATAAAAGATAGTGAAATCAAAGTCCCAATGTGTTAGAAATATTTCTGAAACCCATATTAAATCAGATAGGCGCATTGGAAAGCGTTATGCTTTCCATTTTTAACGTTTTCAATGTCACAAGGAGAATTTATGAGCAGCGAGAAAGTATAGGGCTTCGAAAAAGATTGCTGTAAAATAAAGAATATGCTACTATAACAAAGAAATAGGTATGAGTCTGCTAACAATATCCTGATTTTAGTGAGGATAAGTGAGAAAATAGATTGATGGATCAGAAAAGAAAAGACACATTATTAAAGGTAATTGGGAGAGCCTGGGGCTATATTACAATAGCTTATATTATTGTCGTACTGCTATTTTTGCTTATTTCCAATTTGATGGATAAAATGGTTGTACAACAGATGCATAATCTGACAGAGTTGTATGTAGAACAAATAAATCAAGAGATTAACAGTCTGAATGCAGAGCTGGTTCATTCATTGCTGCAAAACGACAGTGTGAAAGCACTTCCCGAGAGTATAGGACCCGAAGATGCTATGTGGTATCCAACGATTTATGAGATTGTGGATGTCAATAGAAACCTGCGGTTAAGATATGGATCGAAGTATCTTTTTTACACTTATGATATGAGATCTGGTCTGTTAATTATGGATACATCCATTATATATAAAAATAGTCCCAACAAAAGCCAATTGGCAGAGGCTCTCATTGAAAAACAGAAAAGCTCTGACAAAAATGAGTGGGATTTTTTGGAGACGAAAGACAGTAGTTTCTTGTTTAATTCCTATGAAAACAATGGGAAAATGATAGGATGTATAATGAATGTTCAGGAGTTTCTGCAGATGTTTTCTCTGGAAAATGCCGGATATAAAATAGTGCCCTGCATCCTTTTGAATGAACAGATATTGACAGCCAGTGGAGTGACGCAGGAACAGGCAGTTTCCCGGGAATTTCAGATATATGAATATGATATCGCAAAATTTGGCAAGCTGCAGCTGACGATTCATACAGACGACAGCCTTATTACAAAGCTGCGGCGGTTTCAATTACTTCTCCTGATAAGTGTGTGCTGTATTCTGTTTCTTATTATACTTTGCATCCGATATTCTGTCAAAAAGCTTTTGCTTCCTGTCAGGGAGCTTGTAAGTCGCATTACGGATCCGGGTAACGATTTGAATAAGGACAGCAATCTTTTGGAATTGGCGGCAGTGGGCGAAAGGTTTGATGATCTGTTTCAGGAGCTGCAGAATCTAAAGATAGCATTGTATGAAAAAGAACTTGCAAAACAGCAGATGGAGATGGAATATCTAAAAGAACAGCTCCGCCCCCACTTCTTTTTAAACTGCCTCAATTTAATTCACAGTATCGCGGAACAGGCAAAACAATACGATATAGTAGATATGGTGGGAACACTGTCAGAATATGTCAGATATGTGTTTATGGATTCCCATAGTCTGAAATGCATTGCAGAAGAAATAAATCATATTGAGAATTATTTGGAGATATGTCATCTCAGATATGGAGACATGCATGAATTTCAATGTATAGTAGAAGACGGAGTGGAGCAGTGTGAGATTCCCACACTGCTTCTGCAGACATTTGTGGAAAACGCAGTGAAGCATGCCTCAAGGATGGATGAAAAAATAAGTATTTCTATATATGCGGCCAGGGAACATTATGAGGAAAGAGACAGGCTGTATCTGTCCATATCAGATACGGGGAAGGGATTTCCCAAGGATATTCTGGAAGCAATTAAGAGGGATGAGCCTATCATATATGGAGGGAGAGAGCATGTGGGCATTAAAAATGCAATGCGCAGGCTACAGGTGCTCTATCAGGAAGAGGCATATATTAAAATATCTAATATGGCAGAAGACTACGGTACAGTCGTAGAAATTTTCCTTCCCATTGGAGGTGAAGCGGATGAACCTGATGATTGTTGATGATGACAAAAGAGTGGTGGACAGTATCGTTGAGAGCTTAAACTGGCAGGAGATTGGGGTAAGCAGGACATTGATCGCAAATAATGTGGGTAAAGCCATAGAGATTCTGCAGATATATCCCATTCATGTTTTGCTGACTGATATTGAAATGTCCCAGGGAAGTGGACTTGAGCTGCTGGAATGGATCAGGAACCAAAAGCTCCCAATGAAATGCATTGTTCTGTCCAGCTATGCTAAATTTTCCTATGCCCAGAAAGCGATTGAACTGGGGGTCAGCGAGTACCTGCTCAAGCCGGTGCGGCTGCGGGAATTGGCGGAAACCATCAGACGAGTGGTTTCCACGATTCCGGTTGTAGATGAAGATCAGAAGAATGATCTATATATAAAAATATTAAAAGGCCATGATGACAGCGCAAAATATTTGAAATCAGGAATCGCGCAGAAGATGATTCCAAAGAAGACGGAATACATGCGGCTCTATCTTTTTCGCATTTACCCGAAAAATTATAATGAGAAACGGGTTGCAAAAAAAGATGAGATTTTAGACTTTACCATCAGAAATGTGTTAAAAGAGTTTTTTGGAGAAAGAGGGATTCCTTTAGAAACCATAGTGCAGAATAATGAGATAGAGTGGTATGCAATGATTAAAGAAGATATTTCTCATAAAACTGCGGTGTATCAACTGAAAGACTGTATTTGTCAAACCATTAGTCCCAATGTGCTTATCTATGTCAGCAATTCCTTTCCCCTGCAGAACATATTGGAATTTAAAGAGGAAATGGAGGAAATAGCGGAGAAATATTTGCCCGGGAATGCCGGTGTGCTGGCTGTACAGGAATGTGCGGAATCAAACTGGGAAAGGAGCGTGGCGCCGTGGGACCAATGGATGACAGACGCCTGTGGAATGAGTGATCTGAAATCGCTGGCAGATTTGATGAAGCGGTACCTGGAGAAAATCAATGGAGAGGCATTCTTTCCGGTTAAATGGCTTCAAAATTTCAGGAAAAAGCTGGTTTGGATGGTATATAGACTTTTAGAACAATACCACATGGTGTTTTCCCATATATTTGATAACGAGGAATATGATGAGTATTATGATTGCGCCATATATTCTGTAAATCATATGATGGGATTTATTGACTGGCTGTTTACTCGGATGGAAAGGAATAAAGGGAATAATACCAGGAAAGAAATGATAGCGGAAGCTATTAAAAGATATATCGGAGAGCATCTGGCAGATGACTTGTCCCGGAAGCAGATTGCTGAAGTTATGTATATGTCCGAAGATTATGTGGGAAAAATATTCATTGGAGCTGAGGGGAAAAGCATATCTACCTATGTGATGGAACAGAGGATGGAACTTGCCAAAAAGGATTTGGAGCAGACATCGCTGCCAGTCAGTCAGATTGCCATGATATCAGGATACCATAATTTCTCCTATTTTAGTAAAACTTTCAGAGACTATACAGGATATACCCCGAATGAATATAGAGCCAGGGCGCTCATGGAAAAGAAGAAATAAAAGCACAAATAACAAATATAAGAATAAATAACAAAATAAAGACTATGCTAAAAGACGGTGTTTGAATAGACATCGTTTTTTTATTGTTGTGGAAGCTGTATTTTGTTAGAGGAGTTTTGTGAGTTATAGTATTATGATAACAGTAAAAAGTCAATCAGAGAGGCAGTCACATGGAAAAACAAATGCGGAAAAAGTTCTCCTTTGGGGAAATATGGAAAAGAATGTGGAAATGCAGGGATCTATACCTGTTTTTATTTCCGGCGCTGGTACTGTTGATCCTGTTTACCTATTGCCCTATGTATGGGGTGCAAATTGCATTTAGAGATTTTGTGGCAGAAAAAGGGATATGGGGCAGTGAATGGGTAGGGCTGAAATACTTTAAGCAGTTTATCAACTCTTATCAATTTGGGAATACGCTTAAAAATACTTTGGTCTTGAGTGTATATTGCCTGTTGGTCACGTTTCCTCTTCCCATCATGCTGGCCCTTCTCTGCAATCAGATGCGAAACGGAAAATTTAAGAAAGTGTTCCAGGTAGTTACCTATCTGCCCCATTTCATATCCACGGTTGTCGTGTGCGGAATGATACTTATGTTTCTGTCACCCAGTTCGGGGATCATTGCACAGTTTTTAAGTCTGGCCGAAATAAAAATGCCCAACATTATGAGTAAGCCAGGAGCATTCCCCAGCATTTATGTGTGGACGGAAGCATGGCAGCACATTGGATTTGACAGTATCGTACATATCGCGGCTCTGTCGGCCATAGACCCTTCTCTTTATGAGGCGGCAACAATGGATGGTGCCAGCAAATGGCAGAAGATGACCCGTATTGACCTTCCCCTGCTGCTTCCCACTGTCACAATTATGTTTATCCTGCGGATGGGAAGTCTGGTGTCAATAGGCTTCGAGAAAGTGTATCTGCTGCAGAACAGCCTGAATATCTCCACGAGTGAAATTTTGTCCACTTATGTATATAAAATGGGACTGATTGGCGGGCAGTATAGTTTGTCGGCTGCAATCAATATGTTTAACAGCATTATTAACCTGATTTTGCTGCTCACTGTCAATTATATATCAGCGAAATTAAGTGATACATCATTGATATAACAGATGATGGATGAGAAAGGGATTGATATGGCAAGTAAAATTCTTCAAGTGAAAAACAGAAACAGGTCGGATATCGTATTTAATATTTTCTTGTATGGGATAGCGATTTTGTTGTTGATAGTCTGCTTTTATCCTATGTATTTTGTCCTGATTGCATCCTTTAGCGATCCAAAGGCAGTAGCCGGCGGTCAGGTTCTCTTTCTGCCTGTGAATATCAGTTTGGAAGGCTACCAAGTGCTTCTCGGCTATAAACAGATATGGGCATGTTATGGGAATACTATATTCTATACTCTGGCCGGTACTTTAATGGTTTTGCTGGTGAACATACCTGCCGGCTATGCCCTGTCGAGAAAAGAACTGGTGGGAAAGGGATTCATTATGACACTGTTTATCATCCCTATGTTCTTCTCGGGAGGCTTGATTCCCACCTATATGTTGATCAGCAGTTTGAGGCTGGTTGATACAATATGGGTTATGATTATTCCAGGGGCTGTTATAACATATTATGTGATTGTATCCAGGACCTTTTTTCAGAACAGCGTGCCGGAAGAGATATGGGAAGCGGCTCAACTGGACGGATGCAGCTATAAATTTTACTTTATGCGGGTGGTGCTGCCGCTGTCCAAAGCCATCATTGCGGTAATAACATTATGGTCCGCTGTGGGGATCTGGAATTCTTATTTTCAGGCGCTGATTTATATCAGAAATCCAGATTTACAGCCATTGCAGATATTGCTCAGAAATATTTTGATAACCAGCAAAGAGATGGCAAAAATGACTGAAGGAACAGGAATGGCGGAGGAGAAACTGCGTATGACGGAATTATTGAAGTATTGTACGATAGTGGTGTCTTCGGCTCCGATCCTTTGTCTGTATCCTTTTGTTCAAAAATACTTTAACCAGGGGGTGATGATAGGTTCTGTAAAGGGGTAGTATTGCTGAGATCTTGGAAAGTTAAATGAGTATAAAAGATTAAAAATAAACGAAAACAGGAGGAAAAAATGAAAAAAAGGAAGTTGTTAAGTTCGATTCTTGGAATTACGTTAATGGCAGCGCTGTTAGCGGGCTGCGGGAAAGGGGATGACTCGGAAAAGAATAGTGCGTCCGGAAATGAAAGCAGCCAGGTACAGAGTGAGGAGAATGTGTCAGGCAGCGAAGCTGAGGTCCCGACATATAAGATTGCAGTGGTAAGGACAGATGGGGATCGTGATTTTGTGGATAATAATGCGTTTCTGGATGAACTGGAGGAAAAGCATGGAATCCATATTGAGTGGGAGATATATGCAATGGCCGACTGGGAGGAACAAAGATCACTCATTCTGGCAAGCAAGGAACTTCCTGACGCTTTTTTGGGACACTACTGTGGACTTGAGAATGAGGTGATAAACAATCGCGGCCTGTTCCTGGAACTGACAGATTTAATCCCGGAGAATATGCCGAATTTAACGAAAATATTCGAAGAAGATCCGCAAATGCTGGCATTGGCAAAAGACAGAGACGGCAAAATATATGGGTTGGTCAGCAAAGAACCTTTTGTACCGATTCAGGAAGGTGCTTTGTATCTGAATCCCGAGTGGCTGCAAAATGTCGGCAAGGAAGTTCCGACTACTTACCTGGAACTGCAGGATGTGCTGAAAGCCTTTATAGAGCAAGATGCAGACGGCGATGGGGACCCTGATAATGAGACAGGTGTAGTGGGATGCGGCTATCCTACTCTGAACTTTTATTTTGATACCAGAAGGATACTTGTTCCATTTGGATTACAGATAAACCCCAGTAACTATATGGGATTGAACAGCGAAGGAGAACCGGTATTTATACCTGCGGAAGAAAAATTTAAGGAAGCAGTTGTCTGGATGCATACGTTGTATGCCGAAGGCATTCTGGATCCGGAATACTTTACAGCGGATGCATCCATGAATGCTGCGAAGACTGTGGGATGCGAATTCGGGTGGGATATGCCAGAAGGATTTATTATGCCCGAAGCCCTTGCCGGACCTGATGGCAACAGATATATTGACCATAACCTTAGTACAAGTATGCATACAGGAGAGTTTTATATCTCGAATAAATGTGAGAACCCAGAGAAGCTGCTGCAATGGGCAGATGAGTTTTATACAGATGTAGCTACCCTCCAAAACTATTTTGGTCCTGTTCCTGAGTGTATAGCAGACAATGGGGATGGAACATACCAGGTATTGCTTCCGGCAGATGGAGGCGATTTATCCACATCAGCTTGGGCACATTCCTTTAAAGGAAATTCCATGGCGTATATGTCGAAAGAATTTGAGACAAATAATGTCATACTTCCAGAGGGAGAGGAAGTGGCAGCTAAATTGGCCAGAGACAGTGTGAATGGAAAGTATGCCCGCGATGCATTTCCGGTAGTCAAGTATACGACGGAAGAGGCAGAGGCGCTGGCAGGCATTCAACAGGATTTGATCGGCTATGCAGAGACACAATATGCACATTGGGTAGTGGATGGCGGTGTTGAAGAAGAGTGGGATGCTTATCTTGAACAGTTAAATAAAATGCAGTTAGAGACTTATATAGAGCTGCAGATGCAGGCGTACAATGCATATATGGAAAATATGAATGAGTCATGAACGAGAAAGCAGGAAGCATGTAAATGAAAAAAATCAAAGTAAACAATCCCTGTGACGTAAGGGATGGGGGTGGTCTTTCCCTGAGAGAGGCACTGGAATACCTGGAGGGAACTCTGGATGAGGGGCAACTGACAGCTCAGCAAATGGAACAGATAGAAGAGGATGATGAGATGAAAGAGAATATAGTTCTTTTTTGTCAAGATATCACCCTGAAAGAAAGGCTGATCATCCGGGGAGGAACAGAAAAATATCCGCTGAAAATAGATGGAAACGGCTTTTGGCTGCAGACGCAGAATAAAAGCGCAGATGGTATCTGCATCAAGCGGGGGGATATAACCATAGAGAACACCAATTTCAGGGGATTCAACAAGGCAGTGTTCCTGGCAGCAGAAACAGATATGGACCGGATTGCCATCAACAGATGTACCTTTCAGGACAATATCATACATGATATCATAGCAGGGGGGATCGTCAGCAACTGCAGAGTGGAAAATATTGTCATCCAGGATTGTGATTTTTATCCGGGTGCGGCAATGCCGGTAATATTGAGCGCTTGTCTGGACATGGAAGGCGGAAGTAAGCTGGAAAATCTCTACATGGGGAATGTACGGTTTAGAAAAAACAGAACGTGCGGCAGGCATGGAAGAGATAATGATCAGTCCATATGGGTTTTCTCCACAGTGGATATGTCTAATATGAGCAGCGGCCGAGGGGATCCTGCCTATGAAAGCAAAGGGGTATTTCGCAACAATGTTCTGAAAGATATATGGGTTGAGGACTGCATATTTGACCATGTGGGCGACTGTTCGCTACAATTTTGTACAGCCTGTCCAGGTGTGGATTGTGTCATGGAAAATGTAGTGGTGAGACACAATATAATCCGGCAGTGCCTAGGGGCAATAGGCGCAGGAACTTCTTCTGTTATGTGGGGGGGAGAGTGCCATGGAAATGTGCTGCGAAATATGGTGATTGAAGACAACTATATCTGCCAGGCAGAATTTGACAAGAGGGAGACGAACCAGGCAATTGGAATTAACGGAGGCAGGCTTGAGTGGAACATTGCAGCAATTTATGATAATAAGGTTGAAAATGTGGTTATCAGGAAGAATGAAATCCGCGGGATGGACAGGGGCATTTGTATAGAAGCCACACATGCGATGCTGGATACGCCGCAACCGGCAAGCATCACAAACTGCAGTATCCGCGATGTAGTGATTGAAAAGAATACATTTGTTAATTGCCTGTATCCCATACAACTGATGGCTGCCAGTACAGAGGGCCGGTATGATCCTCTATGTGGCGTAGTGCCTGTAGATTCTGCAGATATAGAATTCAGTATCCTGGCAGCTGGTAACAGCATTGATAAAGTTCTGATTCAGGAGAATGAGGTAAGCGGACTGGAGCGGTTCATCTTAGCCACAGCGGCATATGTCGCCGGACATACATATGCAAGGAACAATACCATAGGTGCAAATGTGGCTGTAAAGAACAATAGATTAGGTCGCGGAAATAAAACCTATTTCCATAAATACCATGTGGCTGATGAAATACTTTTGGACGATGCCATTGGTGAACAGAACAAAACCCTGTGCCACATTAAGTTTTATTTTACTGGAGAGGAATGGAAGAGAGACTAAAGAACTGGTCAAATACCCCACGGCTTGCTGTGGGGTATTTGACTTACTTGGGAGAGGGGCTCAAGCATTGTTGAAAAGTCAATCTCACTGGATATGTCCATCGGGGGATCAGCCAGCTTTCGCCGGCGCATTTTCATAAAAGATAGTGAAACCAAAGTCCCAATATGTTAAAATGTTGTAAGAAAAACAGAAGCAGACAAGAAAACACAGACAAGAAAAACAGATAAGAAAACACAGATAAGAAAAACGCCAGAAAGGAGAAAACAGAGCAAAAGAAAACAGCATGAGAGAAATGAGACAAAATAAGCCGGAAATTTTGCAAAAGCTATGGAAAAACAGGAGCAAAACAGTTATAATTTAAGTACATGCAATCATCAATTGCGATTACCAATTATAGAAGGAGGAGTATTCACATGAACAATTTGCCGCAAGTTAAAATCGGCGTCGTGGCCGTAAGCCGCGACTGCTTCCCCGAGAGCCTGTCCGTGAACAGAAGAAAGGCACTGATGGAGGCCTATACCGCCAAGTACGGCACGGACGCCGTCTACGAGTGCCCCGTCTGTATCGTGGAGAGCGAGATCCACATGGTGCAGGCCCTGGAGGATATCAAGAAGAACGGCTGTAACGCCCTGTGCGTATACCTTGGAAACTTCGGCCCCGAGATTTCGGAGACCCTTTTGGCCAAGCATTTCGACGGCCCTGCCATGTACATAGCGGCTGCCGAGGAGAGCCAGAACGACCTGGTGGGCGGCAGGGGCGACGCCTACTGCGGCATGCTCAACGCCAGCTACAACTTAAAGCTGCGCAACGTGAAAGCCTACATCCCCGAGAACCCCGTGGGCACCGCGGCCGAGTGCGCCGACAGGATCCATGAGTTCATCCCCATCGCAAGAGCCATCGTGGGACTGAGCAGCTTAAAGATTATTTCTTTCGGCCCCAGGCCCCTGAACTTCCTGGCATGCAACGCGCCTATCAAGCAGCTCTACAACCTGGGCGTGGAGATCGAGGAGAACTCCGAGCTGGATCTCTTCGAGGCATTCAAGAAGCACGAGGGGGACGAGAGAATCCCGGCCAAGGTAAAGGAGATGGAAGAGGAGCTGGGCGCAGGCAACAAGAAGCCCGAGATTCTGCCCAAGCTGGCCCAGTACGAGTTGACGCTGCTTGACTGGGTTGAGGCCCACAAGGGATACCGCAAGTACGTGGCCATCGCCGGAAAATGCTGGCCCGCATTCCAGACCCAGTTCGGCTTCGTGCCCTGCTATGTGAACAGCCGTCTCACCGGCATGGGGATCCCCGTGTCCTGCGAGGTGGACATCTACGGCTGCCTTAGCGAGTTCATCGGCACCTGCGTCAGCGAGGACGCCGTGACCCTGCTTGACATCAACAATACCGTGCCCGACGACATGTACGAGGATGCCATCCAGGGCAAATTTACCTACACCCATTGCGATACATTCATGGGCTTCCACTGCGGCAATACCAATACCAAGAAGCTGTCTTCCTGCAGCATGAAGTACCAGATGATCATGGCCAGAACCCTGCCCGAGGAAGTGACCCAGGGGACGCTGGAGGGCGATATCATCCCCGGAGACATCACGTTCTACCGCCTGCAGTCCACCGCGGACAACAAGCTGCGGGCTTACATCGCCCAGGGCGAGGTGCTCCCCGTGGCCACCAAGTCCTTTGGTGGCATCGGCGTGTTCGCCATCCCGGAGATGGGGCGTTTCTACCGCCATGTGCTGATCGAGAAGAATTACCCTCATCACGGCGCAGTTGCTTTCGGCCATTTCGGAAAGGCTCTGTACGAGGTGTTCAAGTACATCGGCGTGCCGGTGGAGGATCTGAATTACAACCAGCCCAAGGGCGTGCTGTATCCTACGGAGAATCCGTTCGCGTAAAGTCTTGCATCAGGGGCGGGGGCGAAAGCTCCCGCCCTGCTATATCCCCAGTGAATGAGAAAGCAGGTAATGGTTTTGAAATCGAATAAAAAGAGGATAACCCTGGACTTGGTCAATCTGGAGAGGACGGCGCTGGTAGGCAAGGCGCTATCGTCCGAAGTGCGTCTGGAAATCCTGAAGCTGTTGATCGAAAATTCCGCCAATATCAGTGAGATCGCCGCGGCTTTCAAGCTGCCCCAGTCTTCCGCGGCCCTGCATGTGAAAGTTTTGGAGGAGGCCGGCATGATATCGGTGAATGAGAAGCCGGGCGTGCGGGGGGCGCAGAAAGTATGCGGCATTTCGTTTGAGGACATCTACATCAATGCTTTTGAACACAAAATTGAGCAAAATGGCAGTAAGGTACTGCGGTTCCCCATGCCCATCGGGAATTATTTCGACTGTGAGATATCGGGCAACTGCGGGATTGTCAGCGAGAGAGGGTATCTGGGGGTGGAGGATTACGCGTCCAGCTTTTACTGTCAGAACCGGGGCGAAGCCCAGCTTTTGTGGTTTGAGACAGGATATCTGGAGTATCGCTTTTCCAATTCGGTGTTCCGCAATTCCAGGATTCAGGAGGTTTCCTTTTCCTTTGAGGTGTGTTCCGAGGCGCCCGGATATCAGAACGACTGGCCCTCGGATATCTCGGTATGGGTAAACGGTCGGGAGGTGGACATCATAGCCTCCAAGGGGGATTTCGGGGGGAGGAGGGGACGCCTGAATCCTGAGTGGTGGGGGGATACCCTGACACAGTACGGCGTCTATAAAGTCATTAAGATCAATCGGCTGGGCTGCTATGAGAACGACGTGAAATGTTCCGACCACACCCTGGACAGCCTTGAGCTGAATCAGGGAAATTATATCAGCCTGAAGCTGGGCGTCAGATCCGACGCGGCCCATGCGGGGGGCATGAATTTATTCGGGGAGAAGTTCGGCGATTACGCACAGGGGCTGCTGATGAAAGTAAAAGTCCAGGAGGAGTCAGGACACCGGGAGAATCGGACACCGTGAGATTGGGCTGAAGCAAGCCGGGGACCATACCTGTGCGGGCAGGTGCGGTCCCCGGCTGCGCTTCGGGGCCGGGAGAGCACTCCTGGCGGAGAAAGCCGCGGATATCCGGCTAATCGTTCAGGACGATATTGTGCCGGTAGGATTCGTTGATGGCGCGGAGCTTGGACAGCTGGCACTTGGGAGTCCGCTCATAGGTGAGCAGACCGTTGGTTTCCTGCTCCACATCCGTCAGCTGCGTATAGCAGAAGCCGTACACCAGATCCGAGGCGAAAACGGAGCGGACGACATGTTCATACTGGCTGAGAAAATCCTGCTCACTGTCTGCGCTGGTGTATCCCCAGGACCCTGCCCGGGACGATTGATAGTTGATGCCGCCGCATTCCGTCACAAGGATCGGCTCGCCGCCGTAGGAGTATCCTTTTGCGTACACGCTGCGGCCGGCATGGGTGCAGGAGAGAAGAAGATTCTTCTCCTGCAGGGTGCTTTTAAAAAAGTCCTGCTTTGCGGATTCGTCGCCGGAGCCGTGGTTATAATTATGGATGGCGCAGATATCGCTCTTGGTCATCTCCCACCCGTCGTTGCTGATGACAAGCCTGGTGGGATCCAGGCTCTTCACCAGATAATACATGCCCATGGTCTGGCACTGCTGACGGCTGTCCAGGCAAAGATTGGGCAGTCCCCAGCTTTCGTTGAACAGCACCCAAGTCACGATGGAGGGGTGGTTGTAATCTCTTTTGATGATTTCAAACCACTCCGCGGCATAGTCCCGGACACCCTGGTCCGTATACAGGCAGGGGGAGGCCATCTCGCCCCAGACCAAGAGGCCCATGGTATCTGCATGGTAGAGAAAACGCGCGTCCTCTACCTTTTGATGCTTGCGGCAGCCGTTGAAGCCCATCTCTTTCATGAGCCGGATGTCGGTTTTGAAATCCTCGTCGTCAGGAGCCGTCAAAATGCCGTCCCTCCAGTATCCCTGGTCCAGCACCATTTTAAAATAGTAAGGCCTGTTGTTCAGATAGGTGATGCCGTTCTCCGTATGGATTTTGCGCATGCCGAAATAACTGTCCGCCCGGTCGGTTTCCCGGCCGGAGACTTTTAAGCATAGCTTCACATCGTACAGGGCGGGATTTTCCGGGGACCAGTACCGGCAGGGGTCGTGGACATCCCGGTAAAAGATGTGGTCCTTGGCCAGATGGATGCCCCGCTGGAAGATATGCCCGTTGTTCACAAGGAAACAATCCTGGCAGATCAGTTCTCCCCGAAAGCTGATCTGTGTCTCCAGATACATTTCCGATGTAAAATCCGAGAAATCCGCCTCCAGAAGCACGGTGTCATGATCAATGTCCGGCGTAAACCGCACCTGGGTGATATGATAATCGCTTACCGGCTCCAGCCACACGCTCTGCCAGATGCCGGTGGTCCTTGTGTACCAGATTTTGGCGCTTTTCTCCTCCCAGTACTGCTTGCCCCTGGGGATGGTCTCGTCCCGGGCAGGGTCGTAGACCGCCACTGCCAGAGACTGCTCGCCCGGCCGCAGTTCATCCGTGATATCCACGCAGAATCCGCAGTTTCCGCCCCTGTGCTCCGCGCAGAGCCGCTCATTGACGAAAACGCGGCACTGGTAGTCCACCGCCTCGAAATGGAGCAGGATACGTCTGCCCAGCCAGCTGTCGGGGACGGAGAATTTTCTCTTATAAAAGACTCTGTCGTGTATGGAGGTGTCCCGGATGCCGCTGAGACTGCTCTCAAAACAGAAAGGAACCTCTATCTTGCGCTCCAGCTGACAGGAATCCCTCTCCCAGTGCTCCGGGGCGGCCAGATTTTGGTCGTCGAATGAAAAATCCCAGGTTCCGTTCAGGCACAGCCACTCCTTTCTGACAAACTGCGGTCTTGGATATTCGCTCCTTCTCATACTTTTTCCTCGCTTTCTGCGTATTCCTGTAAAGGCCGTTTCTTTCTGCCAAAATCGCCCCCATGCCGCGGCTCTGAGCTTTCGGCACGCAGTTGATTCTTACGATAGTATTGTGACAATAAGTGCCATAAGAATCACAATTTACAACATAAAAAATGTTATAAATAAAAAGTGACAGCAGAAAAGAAAGGCTTTTTACTATAATACCAAATTCTCTGCCATAAATCTACACATAATTTTTCACATATATTCCTTGAAAACATATACAAAATGCACTATAGATAAAAGCTTATTTTCCGTTTTGCTCAAAAATTTTTTCTTTTGTATACTATGCACAAAAAAATATACAAACAATTATTATGTTTTAATAATTGACTCTGCACAAGGGCGGTGCTATACTTAAAATCATAAAAGAGCTTCGAAGTTAATTTGTAACATAATTTATGTTTTAAAAAGGAGGAAAGGATGTTGTCTCTCAGATAAAGAAAAAGAGATTACTGTACAAAAATAACTTCTCGGAATCTCAATGAATGAGATTCCAGCCGAAGATTGACAACTGAATATCGTGCAGGAAAAGAAATTTGAGAAAAATGGACATAA
>JAAWOU010000020.1 GCA_022799755.1 Lachnospiraceae bacterium | reverse complement strand
GATCCGGGGACAAGGGCGACACCAGCAATGTGTGCGTCTTTGCCAGGAAGCCGGAGTATTACGGCATCATCGCCAGAGAAGTGACCCCGGAGCGGGTGAGAGCCCATTTCGGCGATATGGTCAGGGGCGAGATCATTCGCTATGACGTACCGTCCCTGCAGGGCTTCAATTTCGTCATGAAGCACGCTTTGGGAGGAGGGGCCACCCATTCCCTGAGGCTGGACAGCCTGGGCAAGTCCATGGGCAGCGCTTTCCTGCGGATGAAGATAGAGGTGTCTAAGGAAGAGCTGGGCTGAACTCCGGGGCGACAGGACAGGTACGGTCATGACAATAAGGCGCAGGAGGCCTGATGCAGCCTGTAAAAGCGCTTATCGGCTTCAGCCGCGGCGACTTTGAGCCGGGGGGCCTGAACGAAATACGCCCCGGCATGGTTATTTCAGAAAACTTAGGCAGAATACTTGATAAAATGACGGGTTTCAAATAAGACATTCAAGGAGTTGACGTAAAAATGGCAGAGCATGCAGCATTGGAGAACCTGGTGGTGCTCGACCTGTGCCGCGTGATTGCAGGGCCTTTCTGCGGGGCCATGCTGGCGGATCTGGGAGCCACCGTCATCAAGATAGAGCGGCCCGGCAAGGGGGACGACGCCAGGGCCTATGCCCCCTACATAAACGGCGAGAGCCTGTACTATTCCAACCTGAACCGGAATAAATATGGAATGACCCTGGACATGAAGCAGGAGGCGGGGAAAGAGATCCTGCGGGAGCTGGTGAAGAGAGCCGACATCCTCATAGAAAACTTCCGCCCCGGGGTCATGGACAGGATGGGCCTTGGGTACGAGGAACTGAAAAAAGTAAATCCCCGTCTCATCTACGGGGCCGTCAGCGGCTTCGGCAGCTATGGGAGGTATCATGACAGGCCCGGCTACGACATCATCGCCCAGGCCATGGGAGGCCTCATGAGCATTACGGGCCAGAAAGACAACCCTCCCACACGCTCGGGCAATGCCATGGGCGACATTTTGGGAGGCCTGAACCTGACCATAGGCGTGCTGGCCGCAGTGAACGCAAGGAACATCACCGGGGAGGGCCAGCGGGTGGATGTCTCCCTCACCGACTGCGTGGTGGCCAGCTTGGAGCAGGCCGTGCAGCGCTACTTTGTCTCCGGCAAAGTCCCGGAGCGCCGGGGCAATTCCTACGAGGCCATCGCGCCCTATGACACCTACGAGGCGAAAGACGGATACGTAGTCATCGGGTGCGGGAACCAGAAGCTCTATGAGCACTTCTGCGGGAACATTCTCCACAGGCCGGAGCTTGTAAAGGACGAGAGATTCCTGACCGTGCCCCTGCGGGTGGAGAACAACCTGATCTTAAAGGAATATTTTGAGGAGTGGACAAAGGAGAGGACAGTGGCGGAAGTCACCGACATCCTGTTAAAGGAGGGCATCCCCGCCGGCCCCATCTATGACCTGGAGGACATCTTCCGGGATCGGCACATTGCCGAAGACAGAGAGATGCTGGTCAAAACCACCCATCCCGTCATGGGAGACATCGTCTTAAACGGCAACCCGGTAAAACTCCTGGGCACAAAGACGGATGTCACCAGGAAACCCTCGCCCACTCTGGGGGAGGACAACCGGAACATCCTCATGGAATTCCTGGAAAAATCGGAAGAGGAGTGCCGGGCGCTGGAGGAGGCAAAAGTCATCTGATTCCATGGTATAGCCCGGGTACAGTTCACTCGGTTCACAGTAACTGCGTTCCGCTTTCTTGACGATAAGGCCGGGATATATTAAAATCAAAAGGAAAAGGGCGCACAAAATGCAAATCGGCAGTAAGGCTTATATCCCTATACTTCCCAGGTAATGTATCAGGGCGGCATTACGGTCATTGCAGGCGAAGAGAGTGAGATTGTGGGTTCCTGCGTTACCGTCGCCAGAAGGGATGCCGCCGAGGAAAACCGGAAAGAGGAAGTCTGGGACAAAGAGATCAAAGCCCATAAGGACTGTCTCTATAAAGAGCCGGGATATACCTATGACTGACTGCGCGAATGGGGTTTCGGAGCGAATATCAGCAGTCATTTCTGACAGTAAAGCCGGAAATGATCCTGCTGCTTAAAAGAATAAACATATCAAAAAAGAAACGGAGGGCAATTCATTATGGAGAAAAAATTCATCTACGACGAGCAGACAGCCGTGGTGGACACCGAGAAAGGAAAGGTGCGGGGCTACTTCTACGACGACATGTACATCTTTAAAGGGATTCCCTACGCCAAGGCGAAGCGCTTCCACGCGCCGGAGCCTGTGGAGCCCTGGGAGGGCGTGTTCCAGGCCGTGAGCTACGGCTGCGTATGTCCCCTTCTGGATATGCCCAAGCCCGGCGGCGAGCTCATGGTGCCCCATCGGTTCTGGGTCATGGACGAGGACTGCCAGAATCTGAATATCTGGAGTCCCGGCCTGGACGGAGAGAAGCGCCCCGTCATGGTATGGCTCCACGGCGGCGGGTTCTTCGCAGGATCTTCCATTGAGCAGATCGCCTATGAGGGCGAGAACATGTGCAAACTGGGCCAGGTGGTGGTGGTCTCCGTGAATCACAGGCTCAATGTCCTGGGCTACTGCGATCTGTCTCCTTTCGGGGAGGAGTACGCCAACTCCGGCAACGCGGGAACCGACGACCTGGTGGCAGCCTTAAAATGGATTCATGACAACATTGAGAGCTTCGGCGGAGATCCCGAGAACGTGACCATCTTCGGACAGTCCGGCGGCGGGGCCAAAGTCACGACCCTGCTCCAGACACCGGCGGCGGACGGCCTGTTCGCCAAAGGCATCAACATGAGCGGCGTCCTGGGCGGTCTCATGGCGGACTGCAGGGGAACCGGCGAGAAGCTGGTCCGCGCCATGATGGAGGAGCTGAAGATCGAGGACGTGAAAGCTCTGGAGACAGTGCCTTTCAACGATCTGGCTGCAGCCTACAACAAGGTGAAGCCCGCCCTGGAGAAAGCCGGGGAGTATGTGGGCGGTGCGCCGTTTAAGAATGCTTTCTACGCCGGAGATCCTGTGATCAACGGATTCCGGAAAGAGACGGAGCATGTGCCCCTGATGGTGGGCAGCGTGTTCGGAGAGTTCGGCTCCTTTGCCCCCACCCCTTACAAGAAAGCAGAGATGACCCCGGAGGCAGGCGCGGCCTATGTTGAAACGGAAGTGGGCAAGGAAGAGTCCAAAGAGCTTCTTGACCTGTTCCGGAAAGCCTATCCGGAGCGCAATCCGGTGGACATCATGACCATGGATTTCATGTTCCGCGGGCCGGAGATCGAGTACATCAAGACCAGAAGCAGCTGCAGCGGCGGCGTATGGTCCTATCTCTTCAACCTGGACATGAACTTTGACGGTGGCAGGACGCCCTGGCACTGCTCGGATATCCCTTATTTCTTCCACAATACGGAGCTGGCTCCCTACACCCAGGAGCAGGGCGTGACGGAGCGCGTGGAGAAGCTGATCTTCAATTCCGTCATGGCCTTTGCCAAGACCGGCGATCCCCAGAACCCTCAGGTGCCCAACTGGCCCGCATCCACCCCGGAGAGCGAGTACACTCTGGTCGTCGGAAAGGAAAGCGAAGTCAAGGAGAACTTTGACCACGAACTGGTTCCCGTGCTGGGCAAATGCATGGGCCCCGTGCTTGCCAGGATGATGGCAAAGCAGAAGCCGCAGATACAGCACTAAGAGACAGAAAGTAAGAATTTCCGAAGCGGAACATGCATTGGCAAGATGCCCAGGGGAGGATTTTCATATGCGTATCATGCAGCTGAGAATCCTCCCCTAAAAGGGCAAGCGGGAGAAGCCAGCGCTGAGAATACATGCACGACAAAACAGATATCACAAGTGTCAATGGAATAGGAGAGATGATATGGCAAAATTTTTTGCATCCAAGAGCCCGGATATCAGTGACCGGGAAAAAAGGAATATGGAGCGGGCCCGGAAGATTGCCTCCCAGGGCATGGTGCTTCTGGCCAACAACGGCGCCCTGCCCCTGGCGGAGACCGGAAATATAGCCCTCTTCGGCAACGGCGGCAGGAAGACCGTGAAAGGCGGCACCGGCTCCGGTGACGTGAACAGCAGATTCGTGGTGAACGTAGAGCAGGGCCTGGAGGAAGCGGGATTTACCGTGACCACAAAAGGCTGGCTGGACCGCTATGACGCCACAGTGGAGGAGGCCAAGGCCGCCTATGGGGCCCAGATGAAAGAGGCGGTGGAAAAGACCGGCGCCATGCCCATCCTCTACCTCTTTGATCATCCTTTCAAGGAGCCTCCCATCCCTGCGGTGACGGAAGCCGACTGCCAGAGCGCCGCCTCCGATACCGCGCTCTTTGTCCTGGCCCGCAACTCCGGCGAGGGCAAGGACAGACGGCCCGTGGCGGGAGAGTACACCCTGTTCCCTGAGGAGGAAGAGGCCATCCGCACCCTGCGTGCCCATTTTGGCAGACTCATCATTATCCTCAACGTAGGCAGCGTCATTGATACAGGATTCCTGCGCAGGGAATCCCGGGCGGACGCCATCCTGCTGATGAGTCAGGCGGGCAATATTGGGGGCTATGCCCTGACGGACGTGCTCACCGGAAAAGTCACTCCCAGCGGCAAGCTTACCACCACCTGGGCGGAGCGCTATGAAGATTACCCCAAAGCAGCCGCTTTCAGCCATATGAACGGAGACGTGGACGACGAGTACTATGAGGAGGGTATCTATGTGGGCTATCGGTATTTCGATACGTTCAACATAGCTCCCGCCTATCCTTTCGGCTTCGGCCTGTCCTACACCACTTTCCGGACAGAGACGGAAAAGGTGTCCGCAGACGCAGAGAACGTATCCCTTACGGTGAAAGTGACCAACACCGGGGACAGACATTCGGGCAGGGAAGTGGTGCAGGTCTACTATTCCGCGCCTCAGGGCAGACTGGAGAAGCCTTACCAGGAACTGGCCGCCTATGCCAAGACAAAGGATTTGGCCCCGGGAGAGTCCCAGACTCTGGAAATCTCTTTCCCCACCGGGCGCATGGCCTCCTACCATGAGGAACAGGCCTCCTGGATCCTGGAAAAAGGAGAATATTACATTCGTGTGGGCAACAGTTCCCGGAACACTGCCGTCGCGGCAGCCGTAGTTCTGGACGGGGAGGCGGTCACGGAGAAGCTCTCCAACCGCCTGGCTTTGGACTGTCAGATGGACAGCCTGTCCGCAAAAGAGGTCGCGCCCTACACCTATGAGGGCGAGCAGGCCCAGAAAGACAGCGCGCCCCGGATTCCGGTGAGCGCGGGCGCCGTTCCCTGTACGGAGGCCGTATACCGGAAAGAAAACTCCCAGCTGCCGGAAGCCGACGGCCGGAAGCTTACCATGGACGACGTGCGCTCCGGGAACGCTGCCCTGGATGCCCTGACGGCCCAGCTCACCGTGGAAGAGATGGCAGAGCTCTGCGTGGGCACCGCCAGAGGCGGTATGGGCGGCAGCTCCATCATCGGCGCCGCCTCCGCAGCCTGCCCCGGCGCGGCGGGGGACACCACCTCCCGGATGATAGAGGACCGCAACATCCGCAATATGATATTGGCGGACGGCCCCGCAGGCCTGCGGCTCTCCAGACATTTCTCAGTGGACAGGGACGGCAACCTGATTCCCGGCAGCGAGGACTCCTCCCTGGCGGAGCTGGGCATGCTCTTTGCCCAGCGCGAAAAGCCCCGGATTCCCGAGGACGCCGTGACCTATTATCAATACTGCACCGCCATCCCCATCGCCACCCTGCTGGCCCAGACCTGGGACACGGATGCCATAGCGGAGGCCGGGGACATCGTGGGCGGAGAGATGGAAGAGCTGGGCGTCACCCTGTGGCTGGCCCCAGGTATGAACATCCACAGGAACCCTCTGTGCGGGCGGAACTTTGAATACTATTCCGAAGATCCCTTTGTAGCCGGCTGCTGCGCCGCCGCGGACACCCTGGGCGTCCAGAAGCACAAAGGCGTGGGCACAACCATCAAACATTTCGCTTTCAACAATCAGGAGGACAACAGGATGCATGTGAACGCCCACATCGGCGAGCGGGCCATCCGTGAGATCTACCTGAAATGCTTTGAAATTGCCGTGAAGACCGCACAGCCCATGTCCATCATGACCTCCTACAACCTCATCAACGGCACCCACACGGCCAACAGCTACGACCTGCTCACGGCCATCGCCAGAGAGGAGTGGGGCTTTGAGGGCATTGTCATGACCGACTGGGGCACCACCGGCAGTATCGAGATGAACCCGGGCCAGAAATTCAAGTACGGCTGCTCCAATGCCGCCGGCTGCATCCGGGCAGGCAATGACCTGACCATGCCCGGCAGCCAGGCCGATGTGGACGAGATCGTCCGCTCCGTGGGAGCCAAAGAGGGCGAAGTTGCGTGTCCCATCACTTTAGGCGACCTCCAGGCCTGCGCAGGGCGGATGCTGAAAGTGATCGCGGCAAGCTCCGTCTATGAGGACGCGAAGCCTTACCGAGGCTGACGAAGCGCTGCATAAGCGGTCTTACGGACGAGGCCCGGGAACCGCGGCAGAATAGATACCTGACGGAAAGCCTCAGCGGAAAGCATTCACCGACGAACGGAAGTTCCTGTGGGGGGAGATGGTGTTTTAGGTGACTTTCGCGGAGTGCTTACAAGAAAGGTAAAAAGTTACAAAAAGGAATGGCGCCTCAGCGGGTGCCATTCCTTTTTTCCGTTTTATACGACTGTTGCGGTCATTGCAGCTTCTGCGCTTTGGCGGCGGGAGCCGTCATTGGGTTCTCAGCTCCGCGCCCATTGCTTTCCGGAGCTTTTTCATCACCTGCTCCGCCGCGGCCTCGATCTCCTGGGATGTCAATGTCTTCTCCTCCGACCCGATGGTCAGGCGGATGGTCACGGACTTCTTGCCTGCCGGCACCTGCTTTCCTCTGTACTCGTCCACAAAGGAGGCGTCTTTCAAAAGGGCGCTGGCTTTCTTTTTGCCCAGGATGGCATCATAAATATCCGTCCATGCGGCATCCGGGTCAAAGAGCATGGAAATGTCATAGTCCGTCTCCGGATACTCCGCAAGATGGGCGAAGCGGTTGGTCCTGGACTTCAGAGGCCGAAGCTTCGTGGCGTCCAGCTCGAAGAGCATGACGGAGAGATTCCTGACGCCGCATGCCATGGATACTTTCTTGGCCAAGAGCCCCATATCGCCGATCCGCTCATCCCCCAGACAGATATTCAGCCATACCACATTGTCCGCCCAGGCGGGCTTTTCCTCCTTACGGAATGTGAGGGATTCCATATGGGTATAGCGGGACATGTACGCCAGGACGCCCTTGGCCTCCCGGAACAGTTCCGTGATATCTTTTTTGCCGCTGGCAAAAGCCCCTCCGATGTGTCTGCGCTGCTGCGGCAGGGATTCGGACTCGTCATAGGGAGAGCCGTAGTTTTTGTCCGAAAATACCTGAGCCTCCTCAAAGATGGAGAAATCATTGAAGTAACGCTCGTTTTTGACCACCGCTTCGCATAGGTTCGGCAGCAGGGAAGAGCGGATGCAGCTTAAATCCGGCGCCGGCGGCGTGGCAAGCTTCAACACGCCCTCTCTGTCCGGCAGCACCGCGTCCACGAACACATCGTTCATCCAGGGATAGGTGTACACCTCCTGCATCCCGCATCGGAGGGCAAGATATTCCTTGATATTCCGGATCAGATCCTGATCCTTTTGATTGATGGCTCTGTCGAATGCGGTGGTAAAAGCCGTGGCTTCGAAACGATCGTAGCCGTACATCCTGGCAACCTCTTCCATCACATCGTCTTTCATGGAGATATCGCCCGTGGAGCGCCAGGTGGGAGCGGTGACATGCATTCTGTCGCCGCTGATCTCCACGTCGAAGCCCAGCAGCTCCAGCTTTCTGCGGATTACCTCGTTTGGCAGCTGCTTTCCGAGACGCCTTGCCAGCCATGTGAGGTCTACGTCAACCTCCTCCCGGCGCAGCTTTTTCACATATCGGTCACAGCAGCCCGTGACTTTCAGCTCCGGATACAGCTCTTTGAAATACTGCAGGGAGAGGGCCAGGGCCTGGGCGCAGCGCTCCGGGTCGATGGCTTTCTCGTATCTGGAAGAGGCTTCGGTTCTGTTGTCGTAGCGCAGGGCCGTCCTGCGGATTCCCGTGGACTCGAAGTTCGCCACTTCCAGAATGACCCGTTTCGTATCGGACAGGATGGAATCCTTAGAGCCTCCCATGACGCCGGCAAGGGCTACGGGTCCCTGGGAATCGGCAATTACAAGATCGTCTTCGCACAGCGCGAGCTCTTTGCCGTTTAACAGCGCCAGGGCCTCTCCGGCAGCGGCGCGCCTTACGGTAATGTGGTCCGTGATATGGTCTGCGTCAAATGCGTGGGTGGGGTTTCCCGTGGCAAGCATGGCATAGTTGGTGATGTCCACCAGCGCATTGATGGGGCGCATGCCCGCTTTCCAGATGCGGTTCTGCATCCGGTAGGGCGATGCCTTGACCTCCACGCCGGACATCTCCACACCGATGTATCTCGGGCATCTGTCCGGATCCGCGATTTCCACTTGAAAGTCAGACTGCCCGTCCGGCTCATAGGCCTTGATTTCGGCAAGGGGCAGATCGTAGAGAGCCGCGATCTCCCGTGCAATGCCGTAATGTCCCCAGAGATCCGGCCGGTTGGTCATGGATTTGTTGTCGATTTCTAAGAGAACGTCGTCTAAATCCAGGGCCTCTGCCAAAGGCGTGCCCGCCGGTACGTCAAAGGCGGACAAGTCCAGGATTTCCGCCTCCTGGGAGGCGGGGAACAGGTCGCCCAAGCCGATCTCGTCCGAGGCGCAGATCATGCCGAAAGACTCCACGCCCCGCAGCTTCGAGTTTTTGATCACCACCGGTTCGCCCTCTCCGTGCCAGCGCACGACGGCGCCGGGGCAGGAGACTGCCACCCGCATTCCCTCCTGCAGGTTGATTCCGCCGCAGACGATGTCCTTGCTCTCGCCGCCGATATCTACTTTGCACACCCTGAGCTTGTCCGCATTGGGATGGGCCTGGATCTGCTGGATTACGCCGACTACCATATGCTCGAACCGCTGTGCCAGATATTCCACATCCTCAACCTCTACGGTGGACATGGTCAGGTCATATGCCAGCTTTTTCAGATCGATATTTTCCGGGATCGCCACATAATCCCGAATCCATGATAATGATAACTTCATTTTTACTTCCCCCCTTGCCTATCTGAACTGCGTCAGGAATCTCAAGTCGGCGCTGTGGAACAGTCTCACGTCATCCACGCCGTAACGCATCATGACAAGTCTGTCCAGCCCGATGTTTACATAGAAGCCCGTATACTCGTCCGGATCCAGCCCTGCCGCCCGGAGCACGTTGGGATGGGGAGAGCCGCCCGGCATGACCTCAATCCAGCCCACATGCTTACAGACGCTGCAGCCCTTGCCGCCGCAGACCTGGCATTCCATATCGATCTCAAACCCGGGCTCCACAAAGGGAAAGAAGCCGGAACGCATTCTCACGGCCACGTCCGTGCCGAATACCTTGCTTAAGATGCTCTTGATCATTACCTTGCCCGAGGTGAACGTAATGTCCTTGTCCACGATCAGGGCCTCGTACTGGAAAAACGCTCTCTCGTGATGGGCGTCGGTGGTCTCGTTGCGGTAGACCCGGCCCGGGTATACAAAGCGGTACGGGGGCTTGTGAGTCTGCATGTAGCGCACGCTCCCGCCGGTCAGGTGGGGACGCAGACAGAGCTTCTCATTGGTGCTTCCGCTGTCATGGCCCTCCAGCCAGTAAGTGTCCATGCTCTCTCTGGCCGGGTGGTTCTGGGGGAAGTTCAGCTTGTCAAAAGCGTACAGTTCGCTGGTGATATCGTCCTCCTGAAAAATCTCGAATCCCATGGAGCGGAACGTGTCGTTTAAGTCATAGCACATCTGCGTGATGGGGTGGAGGCCCCCCTGGCGGGGCAGGATTCCCGGAACAGAGCAGTCAAAATCCGGGGAGACTTCGGAGGCTTTCAGCTTCAGCTCCGTCCTCTTTGCCTCCACCAGCTCTGTGACCTGGTTCTTGGCCTGGTTCAGCAGAGATCCGATCTGGGGCCGGAGCTCGGGAACCAGGCCGGGGAGTTCTTTCATCAGGAGGCTCAATGCCCCCTGCTTGCCGATGTAGGCACTTTTGACGTTCTGCAGTTCGCTTTCGCTGACTGCCGTGGAAATTTTGTTCTTTACTTCAGATAGAATGCCGTTGATTCGCTCTTTCATTGCGATGCTCCTTTCTGGTCTTCGGCGGGTTTGCGGGAAAGCTGCCAGCTATACGGCAGAATCTGACAGATAAAAAAACACCGCCGCCTGTCGTTGGACAAGGGACGATGTGAATCGCGGTACCACCCTAATTCAGGGCATTCTCAAATACCCTGCGCTCATTTTGTGTAATCGAATCTGCTACACGGACATCCGGCTTAACGCATCCATTCCGATGCTTTTCGCCGAAAGGCTCCCATACTGAAACTTCCAAAAGAACCGTATGGAATGCTTTCAGCCGGTGACACTCCATCTCTGCTTTTACGAAAACTTTTGTACTCACGTATGTTCAAGGCCTGATTATTGATTTATTTTAGTACGGATTTGCACTCTTGTCAAGCGGGTAAAATGCCGATTTTTTTACCGTAGGTATTCGTGAGTTGCCTTTTGCGGGCAGTTGATGTTACAATGAGCAACGTGAAAAGTGACATGTGATGGAATGCTGTCGCAATATAGATGGAATGTCGATGCAAATTCGTAAAAACTACAACTTGCCACAAAGAAAGTGTTATGCTATACTGAATCTATCAAAGGGAGCACGGACGGCTCCGTACAGATTCGGTAAGCAGGACATTCGGGCCGCGCCAGGCGCGTGGGACTATAATTTCTGACATTCTATCATTCAGAACTCCCTGCTTAAGACCATTGATTTGACATAGCAGGGAAAAGACGTGGGCTCCGTCAAAGAGGGAATTCCATGGCGTTGCTTCGCACTCGGCAATCCCTGCGGAAAGGAAAGCCATGGGGGAAGCAAACAATGCGCTAAAAGCATACATGAAACGCCCGGACAGCCTTGATACGCGCTGCATCAGAGGAAGATTTGGTACATATCGATGAAGCTGAAAATATACCGTGTTGCGGCGCGATGAACGAAAGACAGCGGCAGCAGGATTGCAATAAAAGAAAATGCGGCCGGGAAGAGTTTGACGATGACATATGAAACATTTCAAGAAAAATACCATATCCCATTGAACGGACAACAGACAGAAGCCGTGCGCTTCACAAACGGATTCTGTCTGCTTTTAGCCGTTCCCGGCAGCGGAAAGACCACGGTGCTGGTGACGAGATTAGGGTATCTGGTGCACTGCGTTGGGATTTCCCCCGAAAGTATCCTGACTCTGACCTATACGGTGGCTGCCACCCATGATATGGCGGCTCGGTTTTCCTCGTTTTTCGGGGAGGAACTGGGCGGCCGGATGGAGTTTCGCACCATCAACGGCATCTGTGCCAGAATCATTGATTACTACAGCAGAATGATAGGAAAGCGATCCTTTGAGCTTGTCACGGACGAAAAGTTTATCGCGGGGCTTCTGTCCGGAATCTACCAGCGTGTGGAGGGAGACTATGCCACGGAGGGAGACTTAAAGGGAATCAGGACCCTGATCACCTATATCAAGAACAGGATGCTGGACAGTGCGCAGACGAGGGAGCTGGACGAGGATGCCGACTGGCAGATCTCGGAGATTTACAGGCGCTACCGGGAGGAGCTGCGGGGGCGGGGGCTGATGGATTACGATGATCAGATGATCTATGCCTATAATATCCTGCTGAAAAGCCCCGAGACCCTGGAATATTTCCGGCGCAGATATCCCTATATCTGTGTGGACGAAGCCCAGGACACCTCCAAGATTCAGCACGCCATCATCGGACTGCTGGCAGGGAGCCGGGGAAATCTGTTTATGGTGGGAGATGAGGATCAGAGTATATACGGATTCCGGGCCGCTTACCCCCAGGCCCTGCTTTCCTTTGAGCAGGACCATCCTGGAGCCAGGGTACTTTTGATGGAGGAGAATTTCCGCTCCTGCGCGCAGATTGTGAAAGCCGCCGACTGCTTTATACAGAGGAATACCCTGCGCCACGAGAAGCATATGCGCGCCTCCAGGGAGGAGGGTGCGGAAATCAGGGAGATTTCCATAAAAAGCCGCAGCGCCCAGTACGCCTATCTGACAAAGGTGGCCCAGGACTGCCGGCTCCAGACCGCCGTGCTCTACCGGGACAATGAAAGCGCACTGCCGCTGTTGGATCTGCTGGAACGCCAGGGGATTCCCTATCGGATCCGCAATACGGACATGGTCTTTTTCACGCACCGGGTGGTCCAGGACATTCAGAATATCATCCGCTTCGGGGAGAATCCAAAGGACACGGAGGTGTTTTTGCAGATCTATTACAAGCTTTCCACTTATATCAATAAGCAGACGGCGCTGCGTATCTGTGAGATCAGCAGGGACAGGGACCTGGAAGTTCTGGAGGCAGCAGTCCGCTTTGGCCGTCTGGAGGAGAAGACCGAACACAGCTGTAGGGCGGTGAGACTGCATCTGCGGAAAATGCTCTCGGAGCGGGCAGACCAGGCGTTGGACAGAATTGTTCAGGATATGGGGTACAGAGAGTATTTGAGGCGAGCGGGCTTAAGCGACGGAAAGCTGTTTATCTTAAAGGCCATTGCCTGCCATGAGGACAGCCCTCTGGGGCTTGTGGAGCGTCTTTCGGTGCTGCGCAAGACGATTGAGGAGAAGAAATATGACGCTGATTGCCGCTTCGTACTGTCCACCATTCACGCCAGCAAGGGTCTGGAATATGACAGGGTCTATCTGATGGATGTGGCGGACGGCATTTTTCCGGAGACTGTGCCGGAGCGCACGGACAATATGGAGGAAAAGGAGTGGCAGACCTATGAGGAGGAGCGCCGTCTGTTTTACGTGGCGATTACCCGGGCGAAAGATATGCTCTCTGTGTTTCACCTCCGGAAAAGGTCGGCTTTTTGTACGGAAATATTCGCTCAGATGAAATACAAGAGATTCTGCGATGCCATAGGAGAGGGGCTGATTGTCAGACATAAAAAATTCGGGGAGGGCGTCATTGTAGAGGCGGGAGAGACCCAGGTGCTCATAGAGTTCGCCGGCCGCCGGAGGCGGCTGGACTTAAGAACTCTGTATGAGAATGATCTGCTGATTCTGTGAGGGATTGTCTGTCAGGTATTACATCATGGAAGTCATCATACCTATGAGCTGATCCCTCTGTACGGCGTCCTGTGAGCCCTTGGCTTTGGAGGCCATGCCGTCCAGCTCTATTTTGCTGGAGGCCGCCTGCATGAGCTTCTCCTGAAAGTCTTTTTTCTCCTGCTCGGCTTTCCGGGCTCTTCTCTCGGCCCTGGCCTGGTTCTGCAGGCGCAGGCTGTTTTCCATGGTATACATCATCTGGGACATATCGGTCATTTGGCTACCTCCTGATTCTAAGCTGTATTGTGTGCGGCTTTCTCTTTATATCGGCAGTTTTTCCGTTCTTCGCAAGCTTATTTTATGAACTGAGCGCATCCTCAAAATGATTGACCCAGCCGTAACGCCTTAAATCCACTTTCCAGCCCTCATCGGACCGATGAACCTCCACGCCCTCGGCCTCTAAAAGAAGCCTCTGCAGGTCGGGAGTATCGAAATAGACGGCACCCGCAAGCAGGCCCCTGGCATTGACAATGCGGTGGGCTGGAATATCTTCCCCGGCCAGTCCGCGCTTTAGGGCAAAGCCTACCTGACGGGCGTTCCTCGGCTTGCCGCACATGAGCGCGATCTGTCCGTAGGTGGCCACCCGGCCCTTGGGGATACGGCCGCACACCAAAGCCATTTTCCGATAAAAATCCATGGGGACACCTCCTCCCGGAATCCTACAGCTCCAGATCCACCTGATACGCATCGTCGATCAGGATGTAATCACAGCCGTATTTTCCAAAAGCCTTTGGGCGAGAGCGGTCTTTCCGGTATGGGAAGCGCCGGCGATGAGAACGATCATAGGGATGACCTCCTTGTGTTTTCTTATTCTGTATTTTACCACAGATTTCCTTTTTTTGTAATAAAATATCTGGAAAGATAAAACTTTTTTCCGGGGTTTTCGTTTTATCTGTATAAGGAGACAAAAAGGCGCGGGACCGGCATGCGCCGGGCAAGAGCCGGCCGCAGCGGGATGGCAGACAGGGAGAGGGGGGCGTATATCTATGACGGCAGTCTATGGAATTTTACATTTGTTGGTGGACGGTATGTGCGCGCTGGCCATGTTCGGCAGGTTCCTGCCCCGGGGGAATAGGCCTTTTTCCATATTGATTTACAATTTCTGTGCGTTTGCCCTGCAGATGCCCCTTGGCGTGGCATTGGATATGCTGTGGAGAGAGAAAGGGGGGAGGCGGCAGGACTTTTCGTTTCTGTTTGCCGCGGCAGGGGTGTTTTGTACGATTGCAGGAGTCTTCGCGCATCCGGCGGTTCTGGGAATCGGAAACGCGCTGTTCCATGTGGGAGGCGGGGTGGGAACCATCCGGGAGGACGTGCTGGGCGCCCGGCGGGGAAAGGGGCTGGGAGTGTTTGTGGCGCCCGGGGCGCTGGGGCTTTATCTGGGCACTCTGGCCGGAAAGGGCGGTTTTTGGCAACCTTGGGCCATGGTCGCCGGGGGGCTCATGGTGCTGCTGTGCGCATGGCCGGGATATTGTCTGACCAGGAAGAACGGAGCCCGGGAAGAGTACGCGCTGTATTGGGGCGGGAAAAAGGAGCCGCCGGGAGAGAAAGACATGCGGTCAGTCATGCTCTGCTGCTTTTTGGTGGTCATACTGCGCTCCTATGTGGGAATGGCGGTGCGCTTTCCGTGGAAATCAGGGATTCCGGCCGGGCTGCTTGCGGTCCTTGCGATAGTGGGCGGAAAGACAGCGGGAGGCTTTGCGGCGGCCCGGTACGGGTTTGTGAGAGCCGTGGCGGTGTCGCTGGGACTGTCGGCGGTATGCTTTCTGTTTTCCGCAGCCATGCCGGCCGGGCTGTGGGCGCTGTTTTTGTACAATATGACCATGCCGGTCACATTGTACTGGATGGTATGCTGCATGCCCCAAATGCCGGGATTTGCGTTCGGCTTTTTGACCTTTGCCTTGTTTTTGGGGTTTGTGCCCGGGTACTTTGGCCTGCTTCCCGAGTCGGGAGGGAATCTGCTTGGGTGCGCGGGCAGCGCGGTGTCCCTGCTGTTGCTGGCGGCGGGATATCTGGGGCAGGGAGGCGGTAAAAGGGATTTTTGACCGGGACCGGGGACAGGGAGATGTCGGACGGGTACGGGAGACGGAGGAACGGTCGGGGAAAGACGGCGGAATCCGAGAGAGGAGGGGCGAATGAGGATATACCTGATAAAGATGTTTGGCATTTCTCTGGGGTTTACTTTGGCGGTTGAACTGACAGCGGCATGTCTGTTGCGGGGCTGCATGAAGAGACGGGAGAGGAAGAAGACAAAACTGACTCCATGCGGGAACGGAGCCGGCGGAACTGGGAAAGCTGTTTTTGGCAGTGCAGGACATATGGTGCTGCTGGTAGTGCTGGTGAATATACTTACCAATCCGCTGGCCGTATTGCTGTGTTGGATAGCAAGGATGCGGCTGACGCCGGTTCTTTCATTTCCCGCGGAACTTTTGGTGGAAGCGGCGGTGGTTGTTGCGGAAGCCTGCGTCTACCGCAGCTTTATGGAAAAGCCCGGCTGGCAGACGGGACGGCCGCTTCTGCTCTCCGCAGTGACCAACGTGTGCTCCTGGACCGCGGGAATGGTGCTGGGAGGATGGATCGATCTGGCAGTGACGGTTCTTTTGAGAATCAGGAGAGCGTGGTAGAGAGGAGGCGTGTTATGAAAAGAGTATTTTGTGGAATGGCAGTGCCAGTCTGCTGCCTGCTGTGGATACTGCCGGTGAGGGCCGATATGCTGATCGAGCCCATGGATTTGTTTTACGAGCAGCATTCGTCCGAGTGCAGCTATGTGGGGCGGCAGTTTACCGCCAACGGTCCCGACGGCAAAGTCATCGTATACAAAAGTCCAAAACTGCCGGAGGTGGTGGACGTCTGGGAAAACGGCCGGGAGGTCTATATCCAGTTTGCTTACGAAGATGAGGACGGAATCGCGTGGGGTATCTACGATGCAGACGTCACGGGCTGGATGCCCATGGATTATCTGGAGCTGATCTACGACAGCATTTCCTTTCAGGAAGACTACGGCGATGAGATAAAAGATGAAACAGGCAGTCTGGACCGGGAATTTCTGAATCAGGAGATACGGTTTTGGAGATATCCGGGGGCCGAGGCGTATGAGTGTTTTCTGGCTTCCTCCTATGTTCCGGACTATCGTTTGATATATACGGACGAAGCAGGGAACAGATGGGGGCGTATCGGATATTATTTCGGAATCAGGGATATGTGGGTGTGCATTGACGCTCCCACGGCCGCTTACGATGAGCTCTATCCGGACGGCGTTTCCCCAACGGAAAAGGACAGGGAGAAAAGGCAGGAGGAGAATGCAGAGCGTGAGGGTAGAAATGCTTCGGACCGGGAGACAAGTGCGGACCGCATTGTGCCGAAACCTGACGATGGCATGATAGTGCTGACAATCGCTCTAGTGCTTTTGACGGCGGCAGCTACGGCCGGGCTGCTTGTGCTCTTTCGCAAGAAAGGGAGCGGGGACTGATATTTAAATTGTATTCGCCGGCGGAATATGGTAAAATGACTTTATTCCCGCGAGCAATGAGTTAAGTGGGCATGCTTGCATGCACATTTGACGAATGCCGCGAGGGTCAAATACCAAAGTGTCCGAAAGACACTTTCTGCTCTGCAGCGCTGCAAGATTGATACCACGTTGCTTGCAGCGGGGTATTTGATTCGGCGCAGGAAAGGACCCGATGGCATCACGCCATGGGCAGGGAGGGAGAAATGTTCGGTAAGAAACGGATACGGCAGGTTGACTATGACAGGGAGAACTGGAAGCCGGTCTTGAAATGCAGCATCTGCAACGGAGAGCAGGTGGCGGGCTTTAAAAACATTCGCACAGGGGAATTCCGGGAGGAATGCCTGATTCAAAACAGTTCGCAGCTGGAGGCTTTCAAAGAGAAATACAATATCACACAGCTGTCCAAAGAATACTAAGGGGACCAAAGGCTTATGACAAGATTTTTGTACGCGGTTGTGGAACTCATCGCGCGGATACACAGCCGTCTGCTGGAGCTCAATGACGCCTATGAGTACAATTTCAACGATAAAGAGCTGCATTTTCTGATCATCGGTGCGCTGGGGATGGGAATGATTCTGGTGGTATATCCCACTTTCAAGTGGCTGGCCCGGAACAATCATATTATGGTCATCAGCTGGATCTATGTGTTTACACTCATTGTAGTCATCACTTTTGCCATTGAAATCGGCCAGCGGGTGACAAATACAGGCGCCATGGAATTTGCCGACATTATGTTCGGCGTGCTTGGGTTTATCACCATGTTTCTGGTGTTCTCTGCGCTGCGGGGAATCTATCATCTGATTCAGCGTTTTATGCGGTGCGGAAGGTATGAGCCGGATAGAGATGATGAATGGGACGAATAGGGGGAACGCATGAAATTTCTACATATTTCGGATCTGCACATCGGAAAGCGCGTCAATGAATTTTCCATGATCGAGGATCAAAATTATATACTGAGGCAGATACTGGACATTGCGGCCGCAGAGCGGGCGGACGCGGTCCTCCTTGCCGGGGATATATACGACAAGCCCATGCCCTCGGCAGAGGCGGTGCAGATGTTCGACTGGTTTCTGACCGGGCTTGCGGATCTGGGGAAAAAGGTCTTTGCGGTCAGCGGCAATCACGATTCCCCGGAGCGGATCGCCTTTGGCGCCCGGCTTATGAGCGGCCGGGGCGTGTACCTGTCTCCTGTGTATGACGGAAAGACAGACTGTCATGTGATGGCGGACGCCTACGGGGAGATCGGGATCTATCTGCTCCCCTTTGTCAGGCCTGCCGTTGTCCGCCACGCACTGGAGGGGGAGGCACAGAGCGTTCCCCCCGAGAGCTATCAGGAGGCGGTGAAGCTGGCGGTAGACCGCATGGAAATAGACCGCACAAGGCGCAATATCCTCGTAGCCCATCAATTCGTCACAGGGGCAGGACGCTGCGATTCCGAGGAGGTGTCGGTGGGCGGCCTGGACAATGTAGACGGATCTGTCTTCGACTGCTTCGATTATGTGGCCCTGGGGCATATCCACAGCCCACAGTCCATAGGGCGGGAGAGCGTGCGGTACTGCGGAACGCCGTTGAAATATTCTTTTTCCGAGGCTGACCAGGAGAAATCCGTCACTGTGGTGGAGCTGAGAGAGAAAGGACAGACGGACATATACGCACTGCCGCTTCATCCTCTGCGGGACATGCGGAAAATCAGGGGCTCCTATCTGGAACTAATGTCCAAATCTTCCTATCAGGATACCAATACCGAGGACTATGTGCAGGTCACGCTGACAGATGAGGAGGATATTCCGGACGGCATGCAGCGGCTCCGCACGGTCTATCCCAATCTGATGCGTTTGATTTATGACAACAGCCGCACCCGACAGGACAGAAGCGTGGACACGGCGGCGCAGGTGGAGCAGAAATCGGAGTTGGAGCTGTTCGGGGAGTTTTTTGAGCTACAGAACAACCAGCCCATGTGCAAAGAGCAGGCAGATTACGTGGAGAAGCTGATTGAGAGATTAAAGTGAAATGCTCTGATGGAGATGTGAAAAGGACAGATCATGATTACAAAGCGCGCCGGGGGCGCCAGGGGTATATAGATGAAACCGTTACAACTGATTATAAGCGCTTTCGGTCCGTACGCGGACAGGACAGAAATTGATTTCAGCAGCTTCGGGGGACAGGGGCTTTACCTGATCACCGGGGATACCGGAGCGGGCAAGACCACGATCTTTGACGCCGTTGTCTTTGCACTGTACGGGGAGGCCAGCGGGGACGTGCGCCAGTCGGACATGTTCCGCAGCAAGTACGCAAAGGACGATGTTCCTACCTATGTGGAATATACCTTTGCCTACCGCGGAAAGGAATATACGGTAAAACGTAACCCGGAGTACATGAGGCCCAAGGGCCGGGGAAGCGGTTATACGCTGCAGAGAGCGGATGCACAGCTGACCTATCCGGACGGCAGGGCTCCCGTCACGAAAGTGACGGATGTGACAAAGGCCGTGACGGAGCTTGTCGGACTGGACCGAAAACAGTTCACCCAGATCGCCATGATAGCCCAGGGGGATTTCCAGAAGCTTTTGTTTGCGGGGACGGAGGAGCGGGGGGATATCTTCCGGCAGATTTTCGGCACGGGTCTTTACCAGCGGATACAGGAACAGTTAAAGGCGGAGGTAAAGCTTCAGAAAGATCAGTATGAAGAGCTCAAGCGCAGCATGAACCAGTACATGGAGGGCATCGACTGCCAGGAAAGCCCGGCCGGAGGTGCCGGCAGCCGGCTTGAAATGCTGCGGAAGACTAAATTCGACGGCAGGGTGGAAGAGGGGCTGGAGCTTTTGACCCTGCTGTGCGGGGAAGACGAGAGTGCTCTGGAAGCCATGGACAGGCAGACCCAAGGGCTGGACGAAGAGATCCGCCGGAGAGATCAGCTCATGGTAAAAATTCAGCACAGGCAAGAGCAGCAGGGCCGACTTCTGGAGAATCAGAAGAAACGGGAGGAGCTGCAGACAGAGTTTACAGAGAAAGAGATTCTCTTCGGGGAGGCCGGTAAAAACCGTGAGGCCTGTGCCGGGCTGGAGGAGCGGATTCAGGCCGCTTTGAAGAATCTGGAGAAGCTTGACAGTCTGGATGAAAACCGGGAGGCCTGGCAGGCGGGAGAGGAAGAAATCGCCGTCCAAAGGAGATGCAGGGAGGAGCTGGACGCAAAGAGACAGACTCTGGAAGCAGCCCTGCAGGAGGAGCAGGAGGAGTATGGGCTTCTCGCAGGGGCAGGGGAGGAAAAAGTGCGCCTGGACCGCGAGAAGAGCGATATCCTGCGCCGGCAGCAGGAGCTGCAGCGGATGAGCGAGGGTCTGGCCCGGGAGACAGAGCAGCAGAGCACAGCGGAGCAAGCCATTGCGCAAAGTCGGGAAAAACAACGGACGCTTTCGGAGAAGATTGCGCAAAAGCAGCGTAAAGCAGAAGCCCTGGGCGATCGGGACGCCATGCTGTCCGCGGTGGAGCAGGCGGCGGGACAATTGGCGGACCGGCTGGAAGCATGGCTGAGACAGGAGAGGGAACGGGAAGAGGCTGCGAAAGAGGAAGAGCAGATCAGGCTGGCCCTGGAGGGCTTCACAGGCCGCAGCCAGGCTTTTGCAAAGGAGGAGGAGGCCTGCGAAAAGGAGCATACATCGCTGAGAGACAGCAAAGAGATCATACTGCTGCGCCGTCATGAGACGGAGGAGGCCAGGCAGAGACTGCAGGCCTGCAGGGAGCAGGCGGAGGCTGTGCGGGAATCGGGAGAGGCTGTGCGGGCTTTGGAACAGGTCTATGAGGAAAGCTGCGCCCGGTGGGATGCCTGTGAGAAAGAACGGAACCGCTGTCAGGAGGAATGGGAGGCTTTCGGAGACGTACAAGCCCGCAGGCTGATGGCGCAGCAGCGCCTGGAGAAGCTGGAGGAAGCCGGGGAGACCCTGGCAAAGCTGTCTTCGGAGACAGAGCGTCTCGAACGGATGCAGGAGGAGCTGATCCGGGCCAGAGCACAGTATCAGGCTGCCGCGGAGGAGAAGAAGCGGCTCGGAGATGCCTATCGGAAAATGGACCAGGCCTTTCTGGACGCGCAGGCAGGCCTGCTGGCCAGAGGACTGGAGGAGGGCAGGGCCTGCCCGGTGTGCGGTTCCGTGCATCATCCCTCGCCGGCGCAGGTGCCGGAAGCCGTGCCTCAAAAGGCGCAGCTGGACAGGGGGAAGAAAGAACTGTCCGCCGCTGAGGGCAAGGCGGAGCGGCTCAGCGAAAAGGCCGGATACCTGAGAGAGCAGCTGCTCCAACAGCTGAGCCAGACCAAAGCCACGGCCGGGGAAATGCTCCGTTTGGAGATATTGGGGGAGCGAAAAGAGGGACAAAACCTCCCGGAATCTGGGCCGGAAAGTATACTTTTGGAGGCGGAGAGTCAGGAAAAGGCAGATTCTGCTTTGAGAGAAGAAATAGCAAAATGCTATGCGGTGATAAAGGAAGTATCGGACAAAATCCATATACTGGAACCCGGACTGAAAAATGAGCGCGCGCAGGCCGAGCGCGCATGCTCTCTGAAAGCAAAGCTGGAAGAAAAGCTGAAAGGCATGGAGCCAGTCCGAAAAAGTCTGGAGGGGAAGCGGCAGGATACATTGCTGGAACTGAATACGGCGAAAAGCCGGTTCGATGAGCGGCAGGGACAGTGGGAGAGATTTCTGGAAGAACTGCCAGGAGAAAAGCTCCGGGAGTTTTGCGTATTTGAATCGGACATAGCCCGGAGGGAATGGCCCGCAGACCAGGTGTTCTCCGGCCTGCAGCAGGCATATGAGCAGAGCTTAGCCAGACTTAAGCAGGCGGAGGCGGCCGGAGAGCGATTGGACGCATTGGAAGAGCGCATGGTCCGGATCAAACAGCAGAGGCGTCAGCTGGAGGAGGAGACGGCAAAGTCCAGAGAGCAGGCGGCAAACTGCCGGGGGCGCAGGGAAGCCGCAGGGAGACAATTGGCTGAGGAACTGAAGAAGACAGAAGAGTCTTTGGCAGAGGCGGACAGGCTGTTTGAGGCTTACGGGCAGATATCTCATCCGGAGCTTTTGAAAGAGGCTCCCTCAAAGCAGGCCGCTTTTGAAGAGGATGCTTTGAGAAAGCGGCATCTGACGGAATCCTATCTTTTGACACTGGCGGAATGGAAGAAGCGGATCCTGGGCGATATTGCGCTTCGAAAGCAGCTGGAAGCGGACAGGCTAAAGGGGGAGGAGGAGCTGTCACGGAACCGGACGCTTCTTGGGGAGCAGGAAAAGGAGCTTGCGGGAGTCATGAGCCGAAAAGCGGAAAAGGCCGCACAGCTGCAGGGCAGCCTGACGGCATTCTACGGGAGTCGGAGAGAGGAGGACTGCGCTTCCCGGCTTTCGGAACTTTTTGCGGACAGCCTGCCGGAGGAGGCACAGCTGCGGGAGGCTGCCCTGGAGGCCTTGGAAAAGCTGGACAGGCTGCTGCTGCAGGCAGAGGCGGCTGGGAGGAAGAATCAGGAGCAGCTGGCAAGGCGGCAGGTCCTGGAGCAGAGCATTCCCGGAAAAGAGACACAGAAAAAAGAATTGTCGGAGGAAATCCGCAAGGCGGAACTGAATCTGGAGAGGAAATCCGCGGAGAACGCGGAGAGAAAGAAGCGGATAGAGGCCCTTGCGGAGCAGCTCCACGGCGTTACCCGAGAGCAGACCCTGGAGAGCATTTCCCTGTGCAAAAGCCGGAAAGAAGCGCTGGAGGAGGCTTACCGTACGGCCCAGGAAGAGCTGACGCAGTGCCGTATCCGCATGGAACGCCTCGACGAGGCAATGGACACGCTCCGCGGACAGCTTGCAGCGGCGGGCGAGGAGAGTCTGCTGAGTGTAGAGGAGGTGGCTGCCCGGAGGGAGGAATGCCAGCGGGAGAAAAAAGAGCTGGATGAAAAGAGAAACCGAAAGTATGCGGCGCTTTCTAGAAACAGGGATATTTTAAGCAAGGTGAAAAGCCGTCGGGATGAAATCGCCGCCGTGGAGAAGCGATATGTGTGGATGCGCTCCCTGGCGGACACCGCAGGCGGCACTTTAAGCGGCAAGCAGAAGATAGAGCTGGAGACTTATGTCCAGATGACCTATTTTGACCGTATCATCCGGCGGGCGAATCTGCGCCTGCTGACCATGAGCAGCGGCCAGTATGAGCTGAAACGCCAGCAGGAGGGCGGCAGCCGCAGCAAAAAGGCAGGGTTGGAGCTTGAGGTCATTGACCATTACAATGCCACGGAGCGCAGTGTGAAAACCCTGTCCGGCGGGGAGTCTTTCCAGGCTTCGCTCTCCCTTGCCCTGGGGCTGGCGGATGAAATCCAGTCCCACGCCGGGGGCATCCGGATGGACAGCATGTTCGTGGACGAGGGCTTCGGTTCTCTGGACGGGGAGGCGCTGGGACAGGCTATGAAAGCCCTGCAGCAGCTTACCGAGGGCAACCGCCTGGTGGGCATCATCTCCCATGTGGCTGAGCTCAAAGAGCGCATCGACGCAAAAATCGTGGTCACCAAGCGCCGGGACAGGGACGGTGTGGGCAGCAGAGTATCCGTACAGCCTTAAAGACGCAGGGCCCTGCGCTGGTCCTCACGAGAGCGCACATGTATGCGGCGCAAGAGGCCCCTGGCGTGTTCGGACCGGAAAGGGCGGCATGCCAGGGCGGGATACCGGACCGGGCAGCAAAACCCGAAACGGCAGAAAGCAACGGAAAGAAAAGGCATCGGCCGGAAACGGCCGGTGTCTTTTTGGGTGCATGAAAATCCCGAGACCGCGAACAGTAACATACGGAATCAACATATAGAATCAGCTATGGGGCCGGCCTTGACAAATATATCGGCCGGTGATATATTTAAAAGCAATATATCATCTTCCGATATATCGGGCAATATAGGTATCAGGCAGTCCGCACAGCGAAAAGGGGGAGAAAATGGGGAGACAGACACCGCTTACGGAAGCGTTGTTCTACATTCTGCTGTCCGTGCGAAAGCCCAACCACGGCTACGGAATCATCCAGGATGTGGAGGAACTTACAGGGGGCAGGGTGGTGCTGGGGCCCGGAACCCTTTACGGCGCCATCCAGACCATGACGGCCAGAGGATGGATCCGGATCTACAGCGAGGAGACGGAATCGCGGAAGAAGAAAGAATACATCATCACGGATCTGGGCCGGGAAATTTTTGCGGAAGAAAAAAGGCGTCTGGAGGAACTACTGCAAAACGCAGCGAAAATGGAGGAGGGAACATGGTAAAATTCAAACTGATGCTTAATAAGGATAAAGAGACGGAATATCTTAATGAAATGGCGGCGCAGGGCTATGCCATGACAGGATTCTTTGCGGGATTCTATACTTTCGACAGATGCAGGCCCGGCGAGTATGTGTATCAGGTGGATATTACGGAGGGAATGTTCCGGGTAAACAATGATTACCGGGAATTCATGTGGGAGATGGGGGTAGAAATCGTGTGCATCTGGGGAATGTGGGTGATACTGCGCAAGAAAGCGGCGGAGGGGCCTTTCGTGCTGTATACGGATGTGGAGTCCACCATTGAGCATTATGAGAAGATTAAGAAGATGTTCAAGATAGCGACCATACTGGAGCTGAGCCTCATAGTCGTGGAACTGGTCGGTGCGGCAACCATGGAAAACAAAGCCGACATTGGGATGCCCCTTGGATTTGCCTGTCTGCTGGCGGCATTTGTGGTAGCTTTCATCCGGGAGATTTCCAGGGTAGAGGGGATTCTGCGGGAGCTTCGGGAAAGGACAGGCGCGGAATCACCGGGAAAAGAACGGAAAGGAAAAGGCTTGCCCTCGGGCTTTTTGTCCCTGGGGCTTATCCTCAACGGCATCGGCTGCCTGATTCCCCGGGCAGAGGAAGGGGGCTGGCTGAGTATCCTGCAGGGGCCCGCAAAGTGGATGCTTCACGGGCTGGCGCTGGTATTGGTGATAGCGGGGCTGGTGTTCACCATGCGACAGCACGGAGAGTAGCCGCTGTCGGGCACGGCGGCAGGAGGGCGCCCTTTTTCCGGTGGGATTTCCGTGAGGTATTTTCACGGGCATTTTGCACGAAATCCGGAATTAAGGAAAGAGAATAAAAAGCGTCTGAAAAGATAGAAAAAAGCCTTTGGATGTGCTATACTTTTTTCAAAAGGAAAATCCGCGGAGGGTACGCTCACCCGGCATTGTCCTATGGGCTCCGGACAGGAACAGGACAGGCATGCGGATAAGGGAAAGGTATGGGGGATTTATGGAAGAAATCATGGAATCAATGTCCAACGAGAAGATGCAGTTCGCGGTGCTGATCGACGCTGACAATATCAGCTCCAAGTATGCGGTGACCATATTTGAGGAGCTGGAGAAGTACGGGTCCACCAGTTACCGGCGCATCTACGGCAACTGGTCTAAGGGGAACGGCTGGTCGGAGGGGCTCCTTTTGGAGCATTCCATCATGCCGGTGCAGCAGTTCTCCTACACTACGGGAAAGAATGCCACGGATATGGCTATGGTCATTGACGCCATGGATATCCTCTATAAAAATAAAGTCCAGGGATTCTGTCTGGTCACCAGCGACAGCGATTTCACCAGGCTTGCCATGCGTCTGCGGGAGGAGAATATGTTCGTGCTGGGCATGGGGGAGTCCAAGACACCTCTGGCGTTAACCCGGGCCTGCAACCGGTTCATCCATCTGAATCTGGTAGCGGAGCAGAACATAGAGGTGACGCTTCCCGCAGGAGCCGGCGGTGTCCTGGAGGAGAGGAACGTCCTGGGAGAAAAGAGCGTCAGGACCGGCGGATACGGCGGACAGACGGACGCCTCCTCCGATGAACAGAATGTGACCTCCCTGGCGGAGATACGCCAGGTGATTCTGGCTCTGATCAATGAAAACGGCGGGAAACATGTGGATCTGGCGCGGCTGGGCAATCGGCTGAATGATAAATTTTCGGACTTTGACGTGCGAAATTACGGATACTCCAAGCTGAGCACCATGATCGACGAGGAACTGACCGATCTGCATGTGAAGAAGATCAGCAATCAGTACTATGTGGAGCGCCGCTCCAATCTCACAAAGGAGGAGCTGGAGCGGGAGATCTGCCGGATGATTGAGAAGAACGGCGGCATGGTGGAGAACCTGGCCTGTCTGAACGATGAACTGCACAAAAAGTACAGGCAGCTGGACTTCAAACAGTTCGGTTACAGCAGGATTTCCAGCTTCCTGCGCAGCTTAAACTCCGTGACCGTCCATGAGAACGCGGTATCCCTGAAGCGGTGAGGGGGCGGACCATTAGGGCCGGAGCGGAAAGACGATAGAACAGACATAGACGGACGGTAAGAAAACATGGACATGAACATATTTGACTATATGCGGAGCAATGATATGGAAAAGGAGGCTCCCTTAGCCGCCAGGATGCGTCCCCGGACTTTGGAGGAAGTGGCGGGGCAGGAGCACATCATCGGAAAGGACAAGCTGCTCTACCGGGCCATCAAGGCGGATAAGATCAGTTCCGTGATCTTCTACGGGCCTCCGGGCACAGGCAAGACCACCCTGGCAAAAGTCATCGCCAGCACCACCAGCGCCGAATTTACCCAGATCAACGCCACTGTGGCCGGGAAAAAGGATATGGAGGAAGTGGTGGCGAAAGCCAAAGAAATCCAGGGGATGTACGGCAAGCGCACCATTCTCTTCATCGATGAGATACACCGATTCAACAAGGCCCAACAGGACTATCTGCTGCCGTTTGTGGAAGATGGGACTGTGATACTGATAGGGGCCACCACGGAGAATCCTTACTTTGAGGTGAACGGGGCTTTGCTGTCTCGCTCCATCATCTTTGAACTTAAACCCATTCCCATGGAGGCGGTGCGGGAGCTTCTGAAAAAGGCCGTGTATGACACGGAGAGGGGCATGGGCGCGTACGAGGCGGTGATTGACGAGGATGCGCTGGATTTCCTGGCGGACATCTCCGGCGGGGACGCTAGGCATGCCCTGAACGCCATAGAGCTGGGCATTATGAGTACCGGGCGAAGCCGGGACGGCAAGATTCATATCACCCTGGACGTGGCCCAGGAGTGTATTCAGAAGCGGGCGGCAAGGTACGATAAGTCAGGGGACAATCACTATGACACCATCTCCGCTTTCATCAAGAGCATGCGGGGTTCGGACCCGGACGCGGCGGTGTACTATCTGGCCAGAATGCTCTATGCTGGAGAGAATGTGGCGTTTGTGGCCAGACGAATCATGATATGCGCGGCCGAGGATGTGGGCAACGCGGATCCTCAGGCTCTGGTGGTGGCCACCAATGCCTCTCTGGCCGTGGAGCGTATCGGCATGCCGGAGGCACAGATTATTCTGGCCCAGGCCGCGGCTTATGTGGCCGGCGCCCCCAAGAGCAACGCGGCCAGCGCCGGCATCTTCGCAGCCATGGAGGAGGTGGGACGCACCGGGAATCTGCCCATCCCCGCCCATCTCCGGGATGCCCACTACAAGGGCGCGGCTAAGCTGGGCCGGGGTACGGGCTACAAATATGCCCACGACTATCCGAACAATTACGTGAAGCAGCAGTATCTCCCCTATGAGCTGGACGGGAAAGAATTCTACAGGCCCTCCGGCAATGGGTACGAGGCGAAGATACGGGAGCATATGCAGCGGATCAGGAGAGAGGCGCAACCCTAAAACAGCTCCCCCACCAGATACTGGTAAATCCGCTGGTTCTTTTCCTGCCATTTATTGCAGATGGTCTCTGCGATCTCTTCTGTGGGCACGGATATCCTGATGTCCACCAGGTTGATATCCTTGTCCTTTGCCACCAGATGGGCTTCGTACCCGCCGGCTCTGGCAGTGTAATAGTAATCCCCCAGCACGGAGACTTCGTTGCGCAGTACATATTCGTTTTCCCGGAAATAATCGTCAATATCCTGCTTGATGCCGTAATTGATCAGATTCCGGAAAAAGTGCAGGGTTTCGCGCCCCTCTGCGGTAATGGACAGATGGGTGCGGTTGCGTATCGCCTCCTGGGAGATCATACGGGCCTCGGTGAGCTCGTTGATGACCTGCTGGAGGGTGAGATAGTTCGTGTATTCTTTTTCCAGGATATAATCGCTGACCTGTGCGTTGGTCATCGGAAAATTGACCCGGTCCAGCATATACAGCACGATTAATTTGTATAGAGTCAGTGGATCCTGCAGCATTTCCCACACTTCCTTTTCTTGATTCCCGCGGGCAATGAGCCAAGCGGATGCACCGGCATCCGTTTGACCAATGCCGCAAGGTCAATACCCTGTTGCTTGCAGCGGGGTTGTTGACTGGGGCAGAGCATTTCCTGCCGAGGTCGTAGAGCCTCGCACTGTGGTTTTGGGGCCGCCGCCGCTTTTGCCAGCCCCTGAAACTTACGGATTTTGCCCCGGCGTTTCTTCAAAATCTGGGATGCCGTCAGCGGATATGGGACTTCACGGCCTCTGCCACCAGCTCTGCCACCTTTGGATTGAAAGCCTCCGGCATGATATTGTCCTCGTTCAGTTCCGCCTCCGGCACAAGAGCAGCGATGGCCTCTGCGGCAGCCAGCTTCATTTCCTCCGTGATCCGGGCTGCGCGGCCCTCCAGTGCGCCCTTAAAGATGCCCGGGAAAGCCACCACATTGTTCACCTGATTGGGAAAATCGCTGCGCCCGGTGCCCACCACCCGCGCGCCTGCGGCTTTCGCAATGTCCGGCATGATCTCCGGCACGGGGTTTGCCATGGCAAACAGAATGGCGTCGTGATTCATGGAGCGGACCATTTCGGCCGTGACGATATTGGGGGCGGATACGCCCACGAAGATGTCCGCGCCCTTGAGGGCATCGGCCAGAGTGCCGCACTCGCCTGCCGGGTTGGTGACCTGGGTCATTTTCTGCTGCATCCAGTTTAAACCCTCTGTGGCCTTGGAGAGGATTCCCACCTTGTCGCACATGAGGATATTGGGAAAGCCGTAGGTCAGAAGCAGCTTTGTGATGGCTACGCCCGCGCTGCCGGCGCCGTTTACAACTACACGGCAATCTTCTTTTTGCTTTCCCACCACTTTCAGAGCATTGATGATACCGGCCAGCACCACGATGGCAGTGCCGTGCTGATCGTCGTGGAAGACCGGGATGTCCAGAGCCGCATTCAGTCTTTCCTCAATCTCGAAACATCTGGGAGCGCTGATGTCCTCCAGATTGATGCCGCCGAAAGCGGGAGCCAGCCACATGACTGCCTTGATGATTTCTTCGGTATCCTGTGTGTCCAGGCAGATGGGTACGGCGTTGACGCCGCCGAATTCCTTGAAGAGGACCGCCTTTCCCTCCATGACGGGCATGGCGGCATGGGGGCCGATATTGCCCAGTCCCAAGACGGCGCTGCCGTCGGAAACCACGGCTACGGTGTTTGCTTTCATGGTGTACTTGTATGCTTCTTCTTTGTCCTGTGCGATGACCCTGCAGGGCTCCGCCACGCCGGGGGTGTAGGCGATTGCCAGATCCTCCCTGGACTTTACGGGGGCCTTGGAGACGATTTCCAGCTTGCCGTTCCACTGTTCATGCATCATAAGAGACTTCTCGTTGTTTGTCATTGGTCTACCTCTTTTCTGTTTGGCTTAAAATGGCAGCTACTGCCTGACTATCAGTATCATATAATAGTTTGCGGTCTTTCGCAAGTTTTTTATAGATTAAGTTATTTTTGTTCATTTTTCTGCGCGAACGCCTTGCGGAACTACCCGTAAAAAGTAAACCGAATTGACGCATATTTTATGATAAATGTATTTTAGGGGTTCCTATTTTTGGAAAAGTGTATTATAATGAAGCTACGAGGTATGGGTTCGACCACGCATATCAAGGCTGCACATCAATGTCTAATCAAGCTGTGCCCCCCTTTTTTCATGACAATAGAATGCATGAGGTGTTTTTCTGTTGTCCTGCGACAAATAAGATCAGGAGGAATCTATGAAAGAAAAGTATGAATCACTGGCACTTGTACAGTTAAAAGAGCTTGCGAAAGTGCGCGGGCTTAAAGGTACATCTTCCATGAAAAAAGCCGAATTGGTGGAGGCCATGCTGGCTGAGGATGAGAGGATAAAGAAGCAGGAGGCGGAAAACGCTCCAAAGCATGAAGCGGCCCAGGAGAACGGCGAGAGCGTTCCGGAGCCTGCGCGCAAACGCAGCACCATGACAAACAAGCGTCCGGATTCTTCCCAGCAGCGAAATGCCTCTGTGCAGAAAATGGTGAGGGATGAGAGCAGCTATAAGGCGGAGTCGGCAGCGCCGGATAAGAGTAAGAAAGCGGACGAGCCGTCCAGGATGCCGGCGGCTGGAGCAATGCCTCAGCAGGCGGCGCAGCAGCCGGCAATGTCCCAGTCGGGACCGGCCAAGACAGCGGCGGGCCCTGCGGCACCTGCTCAGCCGACGCCGTCCCAGCCGGCAGCAGGTCAGCAGCCGGCGCCCTCCGGTGCGGCTTCCCAGGCGCTGTCTCAGGGTGCGGCGGCTCCGATACAGCGCACGACCCGTTCCACGGAGGTCTATGACGAGAAGACTTATCCCAAGGAACTTGACAGCGGCGAGGAGGCCAGCGGCATCCTGGAAGTCATGCCGGACGGTTACGGATTTATCCGCTGTGAGAATTATCTGCCGGGGGAGAATGATGTCTATGTGGCTCCCAGCCAGATAAGGCGTTTCGGGCTCAAGACAGGGGATATTCTGCGGGGCAACAAACGTATCAAGACCCAGCAGGAGAAGTTCAGCGCTCTGTTGTTTATCCGCACCATAAACGGCTATACCATCGAGGAGGCATCCAAGCGCAAGGCATTCGAGGATATGACCCCCATATTCCCCGACGAACGCATTCGGCTGGAGACTCCGGGCAGCAGCGTGGCCATGCGGGTGATGGATCTGGTCAGCCCCATCGGCAAGGGGCAGCGCGGCATGATCGTATCGCCCCCTAAGGCGGGTAAGACGACTTTGCTGAAAGAGGTGGCGAAGTCCATTCTGCGCACGGATCCCAATGTGCATATGCTGATACTGCTCATAGACGAGCGGCCCGAGGAAGTGACGGATGTGAAAGAGGCTATCGTCGGCACCAATGTGGAAGTCATCTATTCCACGTTTGACGAGCTGCCGGAGCATCACAAGCGAGTGTCCGAGATGGTCATTGAGCGCGCAAAGCGATTGGTGGAACATAAAAAGGATGTCATTATTCTGCTGGACAGCATTACGCGTCTGGCGAGGGCGTACAACCTGGTGGTGCCGCCCAGCGGGCGTACTCTTTCCGGAGGTCTGGACCCCGCGGCGCTCCATATGCCCAAGAGATTCTTCGGCGCGGCCAGGAACATGCGCGGAGGCGGCAGCCTGACCATTCTTGCCACGGCCCTGGTGGATACGGGCAGCAAGATGGACGATGTGATCTATGAGGAGTTTAAGAGTACGGGCAACATGGAGATGATTCTGGACAGAAAGCTGTCTGAGAAACGCATCTTCCCGGCCATAGATCTGGCTAAGTCCGGTACCCGCAGGGAAGACCTGCTTCTGACCAGCGAGGAGCTGGACGCCATCAATATCATGCGCAGAGCCCTGAACGGACTTAAGTCCGATGAGGCCACAGACCGGATTCTGGACATGTTCGCCCGGACCAGGAACAACAATGAATTCGTGCAGATGGTAAAAAGAAACAAATTTATTTAAAATAAGACTTGCAACTGCGCTTCCCTTATGCTATAATAATAGCGCTGTTTGTGGTTCCATAAGCAGTGCGGATGTGAACGATATTACCGAGAGCTTCGCAGCTGCGAATCTATTTATAGAGAGGTGAACAAGATGAAGGAAGGAATCCATCCTAAGTACTATCAGGCAACCGTGACATGTAACTGCGGCAATACTTTCGTGACCGGCTCTACAAAGCCCGAGATTCACGTTGAAGTGTGTTCCAAGTGCCATCCGTTCTACACCGGCCAGCAGAAGACAGCCAGGGCCGACGGACGTATTGAGAAGTTCAACAAGAAATACGGCGTCAAATAGGATCGCAGGAAAGGTTGGGGTGATTGCATCTCAACCTTTTTCACATGATATCAGCACAGCTTTAGCGGATGGCTTTTGGAAAGAAGTCGCAGCTAAAGCTATTTGAGATGGAAGTGAAGAAGAGCATTCTGACGAAGAGAGGCATTCGTTTTTATCGAAGAGGAGCATTCAGCGGAGGAGAGATTATGGCAAAGAAGAGCCGTTATTCCGGCATCGGCGGACAGGCCGTGCTGGAGGGCATTATGATGAAGAATAAGGAGAAATATGCCGTAGCCGTGCGGCGGCCTGACGGAGGCATCACCGTGGAGATAGACAATGACCGGGGTATCCTGCCCGGCAGCAGATTAAAGGAGATTCCGTTTGTCAGGGGCATATTTAATTTCATAGATTCACTGCTACTGGGCATGAAATGCCTGAATTTCTCAGCTTCTTTTTATGAGGAGGAAGAGGAAGAGAGGCATTCCGGGGAGAAAAAGTCCCGAAGTGGGGCGGGGGAAAAATTTTTGTCTGTCGTGGTCACCTGTTTTGCGGTGGCGCTGGCGCTGGGGCTTTTCGTGGTGCTGCCTTATTATCTTTCCTCTCTGCTGAAAGGCTCTCTGCGAAACCAGTCTCTGCTGGCCATTATTGAGGGTGTGATGCGCATTCTGATCTTTATCCTGTACGTGGGCGGCATCAGTCTGATGAAAGATATCAGGCGGCTGTACAGCTATCACGGGGCGGAACACAAGTGCATCAACTGTATCGAGAGGGGCAGACCTTTGACGGTGGACAATGTGATGCGAAGCTCCAGACTTCACAAAAGATGCGGAACCAGCTTTATCTTTTTTGTGTTTCTGGTGAGCATTGTACTGTTTTTCTTCATCCGGGTGGAGAATCCGGCGGCCAGGGTGGGAATCAGGATTGCGCTGATGCCCGTGGTGGCAGGAATCTCCTACGAAATCATACGACTTGCAGGGCGTACCAGCAATATTTTCATACAGATTCTCTCCGCCCCTGGCATGGCGATCCAGAGGATGACCACAAAGGAGCCGGACAGGAGCATGGCGGAGGTGGCCATCGCGGCAGTGGAGGCCGTGTTTGACTGGAAGCAGTATTTAAAGGACAATTTTGGGTACGACACAGAGGACTCCGGCGAAGAGGAAGGCTGACGCATGACATATGGGGAATGGTATCGTTGGGGAAAGGAAAGATTGGAGAGCGCCGCAATCCCGGAGGCAGAGCTGGATGCCAGGCTGCTTTTGGAACATGTCTGCGGGACGAACCGCAATGATCTGCTGGTCCGTGGAGACAGACTGTTGGGAGTCCGGGAGCAGGCGCTCTACGAGGAATTGATCGCCGCACGGGGAAGAAGAATTCCCCTGCAGCAGCTCACGGGTACGCAGGAATTCATGGGACTTGCGTTCTCCGTGGATGAGCATGTGCTGATACCCAGGCAGGACACGGAGATTCTGGTGGAAGAGGCGCTGCGAAATCTTCACGACGGCATGCGGGTATTGGACCTGTGTACGGGGTCCGGATGCATATTGATCAGTCTTCTGCATTATTCCAATGACTGCGAGGGCGTGGGCACGGATATTTCCCGGGAAGCGCTTGAGGTAGCCAGGCGCAACGGGGAGAAGCTTTTGGGGCCGTCCGTGTGCTCCTGGAGGCAGGATCCGGAGAGCGGATCCGGAGAGCGTGAGGAACGGTTTCCTTACGATGATTTCGGGAAATGTGATAGGACAGAGCGGAACCAAGCCGCTGTGCGGGACGGGAGAAAACGGATTTCCTTTGTGGAGTGCGATCTGTTCGGGAAAGCGGAGGGAATGTTTGACATGATTGTGTCCAATCCCCCTTACATCCCCAAAAAGGTAATTCATACCCTGATGCCGGAGGTGCGGGAACATGAGCCTGTGATTGCCTTAGACGGCGGCGAGGACGGTCTTTTTTTCTACCGAAAGATAGCGGGGGAGGCCAGGAGCCATCTATGCGGCGGCGGAATGCTTTTTCTGGAGATCGGATATGATCAGGCCGAGGATGTCAGGGGGCTGATGGAGCAGGCAGGCTTCCTGGAGATAAATGTGGTGAAAGATTATGCGGGGCTGGACCGGGTGGTATACGGGACGCTGGGATTTTCCTGAGAAGTCGGCGTGCCGTCACAGATGTCTGAGAGCCTGCAGCGATACGGAACACAGGAAGACACGGATGTAGAAAAACGAAATGCCTGCTGTTTCGGCGGATGGGAGAGCCGGACAGGCATGAGATTTCAGTATATATCGGAGACGAGAAAGACGGGTCAAAGGGAGATGACCGGGAACTTAGAGCTGCTTTCGCAGCAGAATGAGAGGAGATATGTTCGATAAATTAGAGGATTTGCTGATTCGGTTTGAAGAGATTCTGAGCGAGCTCCACGAGCCTACGGTGACTGCCAATCAGGAGCGGTTTCGGAAGCTGATGAAAGAGCAGAGTGATTTGACGCCCATCGTGAACGCCTATACGGAATACAAGAAGTGCGGGCAGGAAATTCAGGACTCCCTGGAGCTTCTGGAGGGAGAGAGCGATGAGGAAATGCGGGAAATGATAAAGGAGACTTTGGGTGAGAGCAAAAAGCGTGTGGAAGAGCTGGAGCAGGAGCTGAAGATTTTGCTGCTTCCCAAGGACCCTAATGATGATAAAAATGTAATCGTAGAGATTCGGGCAGGAGCCGGCGGAGACGAAGCGGCGCTGTTTGCGGCGGAAATCTATAGGATGTATGTGCACTATGCGGAGGGACAGCGCTGGAAAGTGGAGACTCTGAACGTGGATGAAATCGGCATCGGGGGCATGAAAGAGGTGCAGTTTACCATAAACGGTCAGGGCGCTTACTCCAAGATGAAATACGAGAGCGGCGTGCACCGGGTGCAGCGGGTGCCGGAGACGGAGAGCGGCGGACGGATCCATACCTCTACCATCAGCGTGGCAGTGATGCCGGAGGTGGACGACGATATCGATATCGTTATTGATGAGAAAGACATTCGGATCGACGTCATGCGGGCATCCGGAAACGGCGGTCAGTGCGTCAATACCACGGATTCCGCAGTGCGCCTGACCCATTATCCGACAGGTATCGTGGTATACAGCCAGACGGAGAAGTCTCAGCTGCAGAATAAGGCCAAGGCTTTCGCACTGCTGAAATCAAAGCTGTACGATATAGAGCAGCAGCAGCGCCATGACGCGGAGGCGGAGCTGCGCCGCAGCCAGATCGGTACGGGAGACCGTTCCGAGAAAATCCGTACCTACAATTTCCCTCAGGGGCGTGTCACGGATCACCGCATAGGCCTGACCATTTATAAGCTGGATAAGGTGATGAACGGCGATATCCAGGAGATTCTGGACGCCTGCATCGCTGCCGACCAAGCGGCAAAGCTAGTAAAGATGGGAGAAACCTAGAAGCCGCTTGGTCGTTGGACCAAAGCGGCAAAGCTAGTAAAGATGGGAGAACAGATTAGGAGAGATCAAGATGCTGAAAGGGCAGATAGCAGAAGCAAAATGTAAAGTCGAGAAATTTGTTCAGGAGAACAAAGCATTTTTGATATGTATGATGCTTTTTTCCGCAGTGGTCTATTTCAGACTGATGGCTGAGGAACTGGTTAACTGCTATGACGGCATCTGGGAGGGATCCTTTCATCTGGCAGGAGCCTGGGAGCTGTCCCTTGGAAGATGGTTTTGGTATTATATTGATCGTCTCCGATTTGGGGTGAGCAGTGACCCCATGACTTCCTTAATGGCGCTTGGATGCTTTTCTCTCGGACTTACTTTTTGCTTTGATCTGTTTGAAGCCAAGGGATTTCCCCGCTATCTGGCAGGGGGGCTTTTTCTCTGTAGCCAGTCTGTGCTAATCAATCTGTCCTATCGCTATATGTCTCCCACCTTTGGGGCCGCTTTTCTATTCGGCATGCTTGGAGTATGGATTTGCGCCAGGGTAAAGAGCTTCTTCGGGGGCATGTTAGCCGGCTCTGTATGCATCTGTCTGAGCCTGGGAGCATATCAGGCTTTTATCGGATGTATCTGTCTGGCCGTGATTGGCTGGTGCATCACAAAGGCAAAAGACACATCTGCCAATGTATTTCTACCGCTTGTAAAAGGAGGAGGAGCGATTCTTCTGGGCGGAATTGAATACCTGGCAATGTGGAATCTTCGGCTGTGGCTCTGTCAGGTGGAGAAGAGCAGTTATGCGGGAGCAAGCACCTATTCTTTCTTAAATACGCTTCTGAAACTGCCAAAGCGGCTGGATGCCGTTATCCAGTGGTTTACTTTATACTACAAGGGAATCGTCTGCAAGACTCTTTATTTTGGCGGCTTGAAGTTATACCTGCTGTTTTTCGTTCTGGCGGCGCTGTTTTTTGCGGTTGACATATGGAGTGTGCTGAGACGCAGAAAGTCCAACGGTATTGTCTATCTGCTGTTGGCGATCGTGGTTCCCATAGCGGTGGGCGCCGTGCTTTTGGTAGCCACAGAGACATATCTCAGCACACAGATGACAGGCGCTTACGCTTTTGTCATACCTATTTTTTTGCTGCTTATGGCTGCGGCGGCAAAAAAGAGCAATCTATTGAAAGCGATAAATATAGCGGCATCTCTGGTGGCGGTTGTCATTCTGTATGCTTCTTTTCTACAGGTACAGGTTGACCAGAAGACGATGTCGGAGACCAGGAAATCTTCCATGAATGTGGTTGCAGAGATTCATGAGCGGCTGGGGGCGGAAGATCTTTTGTCCCAGGAGCTGAGGTACTGTTTCATCGGCACACCGGCCGGGAATCCCATGTATTACAGGTCGGAGACTTTTTGGAATGCAAACGGATATACTTATATTGGAGGAGGATGGCTTGATACGGCTTCTATTACAAGGTCATGGAACGGGCTCGTACATGACATCTGTCAGCTTCAGCTCAATATCTGCCCGGCGGAAGAATATGACAGATTGTCACAGGATGAGCGAGTGGAGAGTATGCCGGTGTTTCCGGAGGCCGGCTCTGTGATCAAGATAGGGGATGTGGTAGTTGTGAAAGTCAGTTAGGGTGTATCTGTATGCTTTGGGAATCCGGCACTTTTTATGTTGGATTGCTGCTGCAGAGATGGCGGAATAAAGGTTTCTCTGCGGATGCGGCATAAAAGGGAGGATGATTATGTTTACTCGTCAGCTGAAAGAAAAAATTGAGCTGCCTTTCAGGGATCTGCTTGGGCGCATGGAAAGCGGAGACTGTGCGGAAAAGGCAGTACAGGTAGCGAATATGGTGCGGACGGCTTCCGAGCCGGTGGCGGAAGCACTGAAATATCTGTATGCCTCCATGCCGATGAGCGATGCGGTGGACTATCCGGTGGAATTATTCGGGACATTTGCCAGGCACGGCGCTTTCCTGTATGAAAAGGGACCTTTTGCAGGCCGCGTTCCGGAGAGATTGTTCGCCGGATATGTACTCCATCATCGTGTAAACAATGAGGATTTAACAGAGCACCGGGAGTATTTTTGGAGAGAGCTTAAGGATAGGATTGCCGGAATGGACATGCGGCAGGCCGTGCTGGAGGTTAATTACTGGTGTGCCTCTCAGGTTACATATAGGGCTACGGACGAGCGGACAGCCGGTCCCATGAGCGTATATGACTGTGCCTACGGACGCTGCGGGGAGGAGTCTACTTTCGTGGTATCAGTACTGCGGAGTTTGGGGATTCCGGCCAGACAGGTGTACGTGCCCCTATGGTCTCACTGCGATGACAATCATGCCTGGGTGGAGGCCTGGTGTGACGGGGAGTGGGTTTTTCTCGGCGCATGCGAGCCGGAGGAGGTCTTGAACAGGGGATGGTTTTTGGGTGCGTCTTCCAGAGCCATGCTGGTGCATTCTAAGAGCCTGTTCCCGGTGGAGAAAGAGGGCATAGAGGAAGCTGCCGACCAGGTGATGACCGGTAATGATATGAGCCATGTGCTGAATCACACAGGGCGCTATGCCATGACCGTGGAGCAGGAAGTGGCCGTGTACGATAAAGCAGGCAAACCGCAGCCGGATGCAATGGTGCGCTTTGAAGTGATGAATGGTGCGGCCTATGGGGAGATAGCATCTGTCACCACGGATGAAAAGGGAAGATGCGTGCTCCGGACAGGATTGGGCAGTATTCATGTCACAGCGTCAAAAGACGGCGTGTACGGAGAGGCGTTGGCGGATACCAGACAGGGGGCATGCTGTGAGATTACTTTGGGTGTTTCGTCGCGGTCCGTGGACGGATGGGATGAGATGACTTTTTTTGCCCCCGGGGATTCGGGCCGAAACGGTCTTACTCTGTCGGAGCAAGAGGAAAGCCGGGGCCGAAAACGGCTGGAGGAGATGAATTGCCTGCGCCGGGAAAAAGAAAGTCGTTTATATGATGCTCAATTGGCCCGGCAGGTGACAGCGGGGATGAATGCCGCTGAAGGGGACAGATGCATTGCGGTCATGAGAAAGGCCTGCCGGAATCAGCGGGAGATAGCGGCATTCCTGTCAGAACCCACAGAAGGAGCCTTTCCGGAGAGCTGGAAACTGGCCGTGCTGGAGAGTCTGCAGGAAAAGGATTATCGTGATATCACGGCTGGTGTACTGGAGGAGAGCTGTCGTGGGGCGGCGGCCTGGACAGGAATCTATGAGGACTCGCTGCTCGTGCCCTATATTCTGTGTCCCAGAGTAGAGAACGAAATGATTCGTCCGTTCAGGAGATTCATCCGCGGCTGGCTGGAGCGGGAGAGTGCTCGTGCGGGCAGAAATCTGGCAGAGGAAATCCGCAGGGATCCGGCTGCTGCATGGTGTCTGGTAAAGGATAGGATCCGACAGGACAAAAGGGTCGAATACGGAAGTCTCGTCACCTCTGCGGCAGGAGCGCTGGAGAGCGGCTATGGGAGCAGGAGCACCCAAAGAATACTCTGTGTGCAGATTCTGAGGACTTTGGGCATACCCGCCCGGCTGGACCCGGCGGAGGGGCTGCCTCAGGCCTGGATGAGATCCGGTGCGGCGCTGAAGGGGGGAGCAGACACTGCCTTGTCCGAAGCGGACGGGCGCTTTGTCTGGCTGGAGCGCCATGGCGGAAGTGGCCGGATCACAATCTCGGGACAAAGGGACATGGAATGGAATTATTTCGGAAACTGGACGCTGGCACGATTTGACGGTGAGGCTTATCGCACTCTGCTGCCAAAACTCTGGAGCCGGGAGAACTTTGGCATCCCGGTTTCCGTTATCTCAGGAAGATACAGGGTATTGACGGCAAATCGCCTCCCGAACGGGAATATTCTGGCGAAACAATTTTATTTCGAACTACAAGAGGGGGAGGAGCGGGAGATTCGGCTAGAGCTGGCACAGGCAAATCCCTCAGACATGCTGACAGACTTTTGCATTACGGACTTTGGTCTGGAAGATGAGGATGGAGAGGCGTGCAGGATTTCGGAGCTTGCGAAAGAAGCCGGTGGCCTGTTCATCTGGCTGGGGGAGGATGAAGAGCCTACGGAACATATCCTGAATGAGATTTACCAGCGCAAAGAAGCGTACGCGGCGGTTAAGACCGGCCTGTTCTTTGTGGCTGCCCGCCCGCAGATTCGGGAAAATCCTGCCTGCAGGCGCCTGCTGGAGGCTCTGCCGAAGATAAGGATATTGTTTGACGATTTCGGGACGGACATGGAGGCATTGGCCCGCAGGCTGTACCTGGAACCCGGAAAGCTTCCGCTGGCTGTCCTGATTGACCGGCATATGCGGGGAATCTACAGTGTGGCCGGCTACAATGTGGGAACCGGGGATATGATTCTGAAGCTGCTTCCCCTGATGCAGGTACCGGTATAGTGGGGGCAGGCGGCAGACCTTTGATTCGATACAGGAACCGTCAGGAAGACAGACATGAAATAAGATTGCCGCCTGCATTGACACTTCTGCAGGCGGCAATCTTTTTTCTATGCAATCTTTTTTCTATGCGATCTATCGTCTATTGTGATCCAGGCAATCTCTTCGATTGCTTTGACTTATTTCTTCCCTTCCTTGGGGGCACGCACCATAAAGAGGCTAATTAACAGCGCTACAATATACAGTACAATGGTTACATACAGCACGTTCTGATATCCTACCGGATTGACCTGAACCCCGTGGAGATCAAAGAATTCACCGGTATGATCCACGATCCAGTTCGCCATTTGGTTGCCGGTGAGCCCTGCGATAGCCCATGCGGAGAGCGTCAGGCCGTGGATGGCGCTGATGTTGCCCATGCCGTAATGGTCGGAGAGCAGGGTAGGCACATTGGAGAAGCCGCCGCCGTAGCCTGCGTTGACTACGAAGATAAGTCCAAGCACCAGGACGACCAGCAGCATATTGCCCTCGCCGTTCTTGATGCCCCCGGTCACCATGACGATGGCGGTGAACGCGATGGAGAGGATGAAGATCAGCTTGTAAATGGTGTTTCTGTCTTTCATCTTATCCGCCCATGCGGAGAAGCCCAGACGGCCGCCTGCATTGAACACGGCGGATACGGTGGCAATGATTCCGGCAGCACCGGCCAGACCGATACATTTTACGATCATCTTCTCCTGAGAGATCAGAGCCAGACCGCAGGTGATATTGATGTAGAACATCAGCCAGATACCGATATAGTTGGCGATGGGTCTTGTCTTGATGACATCCATCATCCCCTTGCCCTTTTCGGCTTTCTGGGGCTCATGCCAGGAGGCGGGCTTGTTTAACAGCAGATGTCCTGCAAACATCATGATAAAATAAACCACAGCCAGAATCAGGAACATCTTGTAGATGCCGCCCTCTCCCAGGTTTTCCAGCATAGCCTGCATGATAGGGCTTGCGATAGCCTTTGCGGCGCCGAAGCCTGCCACTGCCAGTCCGGTGGCCAGACCTTTTCTGTCCTCGAACCAGAGCATCAATGTCTTCACAGGGGAGAGATAGCCTGTACCCAGACCGATACCCATGATGAAGCCGTAGCAGATATAGATGCCGATAAGCGCCAGAGGGCTGTGCTGATGAGTGCCGCCGTAATAAATGAAGAAACCGGTTCCGGCCATGCCGCAGGCAAAGCAGATGGAGGCAATGAGAGAGGATTTATGGATATCTTTCTCCACGATATTGCCCAGGAATGCCGCCGACATTCCAAGGAAGAAGATGGCGAAGCTGAACGCCCATTCAGTGGCTCCCTTGGAGAAACCGATGTAGTCCGCGATCTCCTGACTGAAGATAGACCAGCAGTAGACGGTACCGATGCTGCAATGGAGGAGCAATGCCGGGATGGCGGCATTTACCCATTTGTTTTGTTTGCTTTTCATGATTTACCTCGTTTCCTTTTATGTATTTTATTCCACAGACATTAAAAGTAATGTGTAGCGCCTATTATTGTACTCGCAATTTCGCTAAAATGCAAGCCCATTCTTTTGCGAAAAGGGGAGAAAAAAGTATGGCAAAACCCGTGTAAAAACCCGGGAGAGCATTGCATATTTCCCGGGTTTGTGACATAATGAGAGAAAGATACCGCAGAGGACATGTCCGGAAAGTGCGGCAGTGGAAGGAAACGTATCGCAGTGGGGGAGAATCAGTATTTTCAGAAAGCTTTGGCGGACTTTGTCCGGGATGCCGCTTACGGAGGCGCTGTCCGCCATCTCACAGAGAAGGGATATACCGTGAGGCAGATCGTGGAACAGCTGGATTTTCCGGCGCCCTATGAAAAGGTGCGCTGTGCCGTGTGGGAGCATTTGCTGGATACGGGGGTGATATTGCAGAAAGAGCCGGGCAGCGCCGGCAGGAGAGAGAAAGCAACCTATGTAAAGGAGTATGACAGACATGGCAAGCCGACTTTTCGCCGCCTGTCAGGCAGCTGCGAAGAGCCGGAACCGGTTTGCTGGACAGAGGAGTTTCCGGAGATGGAAGAGGACGCCTGGGCTGAGGGTCTGCCGTTGCCGCTGGAGAGTAAGCTGGCAGAGAACGGAGAGGCGTACTCCTATGCATCCTGTGACTTCGGCAGGATAGCGGCAAAAAATCCGGTGCAATATGAAAAAATGCTATGTGCTCTGGGCGGAGAGCGCGACTATGTGGAGGGGCTGCCGTGGGAGCGGTGCAGAGTCTATCACAGACTGGACTTCCACATGCGGGAGATTCTGGTAAGCCTTGCCCTGGCCGGGCAGTATCAGGGGGAGCTCTTTTTTCTAAAGACAGGAAATCGGGTAAAGATTGGGGAGGCGGAAGATGATTCGGCTGATGAAAGTGCTGAATGGCAGGATATTGGATATCGGCGGCGGTGGCGAGGGCGTAATCGGCCGGCTCTACGGCGGGCAGGTCACGGCCATTGACAATCGCAGAGAGGAGCTGGACGAAGCACCGGGAGGATTTGAGAAAGCGGTGATGGATGCGACGAATCTGTCCTTTGCCGATTCCTCTTTTGACCATGTAACCTCCTTTTTTACACTGATGTTCATGACCGCCGAAGAGCAGAGAGAGACTATTAAGGAAGCCGCACGGGTATTGAAAAACGGAGGAGAAATCCATATCTGGGATTGTGAGATAACATCTGCCTATCCTGAACCTTTCTGCGTAGATGTGGAGATTCAGCTGCCGACGGAACGAATCTCTACGACCTATGGGGTGGGAAAGCTGGATGGGCAGGATCGAAATTCCATCGTGCAGATGTGTGTGGACGCCGGACTGGTATTCGTCAGAGATAACATTGGGGAACACGGTTTTTATCTATGTTTTAAAAAAGAAAATGAAGCATGGCCGGAAATATCCGGGGAATCTATCGCGAAGCAGATGTGAATCGGGAGGAGTGAATATGAACGGAGGGTTAATGACGGGTTTCATTATATGGATGGCGGGAGGATGCCTGTTGATAGCAGCGGGAATCGGAGCTTTCTTTGCGAAGAAAGAAGTGGGCTTTTTTAACAATGTAAAACCGCTGCCCATGCGTGATGTCAGGGGCTATAACAGGGCGGTGGGGAAGCTCTTAATCGGGTACGGGCTTGTATTTGCGGCTCTGGGAGTGCCCATACTTGCGGGGTGGAATTCCGGTTTGATTCTGATCTCAATTCTGGGGACGATGGTGGAGACCATAGCGGCTATGGCGGTGTACATTCTGGTGATTCAGAATAAATACGAGAAGAAATAGGGCTTTCTTCGGAGAGAATGATTTTCATGTCACAGCCCCGGCAGCAACTGCCGGGGCTGAATCCGTAATGTGTCTGCCGCGGGGGCATTATCCCCTGAAATGCTCTCTGGTCTTCGCCATGCGCTCCGCGATCCTGACCCCGAAAGGACAGCGGCTCTCGCAGCTCTTACAGCCGATGCAGGCATCCGCGTTGGCAGACAGCTGGCGGTAGTGCGCCTGTAAGGACGCGGGCAGCTCATCCTGCATCAGCGCCAGATCGTAGAGCTTGTTTACCATGGCAATGTCGATGCCGGCAGGGCAGGGGGCGCAGTGGCCGCAATAAGTACACTGCCCGTAATAACCGTGGCGTGGAGCGTGGGCCAATACGCTGGCATAATCCTTTTCCTGTGCGGTGGCGCTCTCATAGGCTACGGCGGCGTCCACATGTTCCGTGGTGTCATAGCCTACCATGACGCTGGCTACGGCAGGTCTGGTTAGGCAATAGTGGATGCACTGCACAGGCGTCAGAGCCACGCCGAAAGGAGAGCTCTCCGCCGAGAACAGTCTTCCGCCGGCATAGCCTTTCATGACAGTGATACCCACCTGGTTCTGCTCGCAGAGCCTGTAGACTTCCGCGCGTTCAGGGGCGATGCCGCCCAGGCTTTCGTCATAGGTCTCCGCAAAATAGTCGTCAATATTCTCCGTGGCGGGCAGCATGTCGAAAGCAGGGTTGACGCTGAGCAGAATCATCTCAATCACACCGCTCTGTGCCGCCAGCTTGGCCACGGCAGGATTGTGGGTGCTCATGCCGATATGGCGGATGGTCCCCGCCGCTTTCAGCCCCTGGACATATTCGATGAATTCTCCGTCCATGATTTTATGGAATTCCCCGGGCTCATCCACGAAATGAATCATGCCTAAGTCTATGTAGTCAGTCTGCAGTCTGTCCAGGAGATCCTGAAAGGCAATTCCGACCTGGGTCAGCTCTCTGGTACGGGTATACTGACCGTTCTGCCATGTGGAGCCGATGTGGCCCTGAATGTACCATTTCTCCCGATTCCCCGCGATGGCCTTTCCGATGTTGCTGCGCACGTTTGGCTCGGACATCCAGCAGTCCAGGATATTGATGCCGGCTTCCCCGCAGCGGTCAATGACCTGTTTTACTTCCTCCGTGCTATGGCGCTCCAGCCATTCTCCGCCCAGTCCGATCTCGCTGACCATCAGTCCGGTCTTACCTAATTTTCGATAATTCATGTGCGATTCCTCCTTTGCCGCAGGGGCATTGGCCAGTGCCTGGCATCATGCGGTTTGGGCCAGCCAATGCCATGTTATCACTTTCCGCCAGCTCGATTTTGTCCGATCTAAATACCCCGGTATAATATAGGTCAAGTATACCATACCTAAGATGTGAAGTCCATTCGGTTTGACGGTAAAGTTTTCCACAAAAATGCCGAAATAAAAAACAGATGGAGTGTGTCCGGATAAAAGCCGGTACATTCCGGCGCAAAAACGGATAACGGGCATCAACGGAAGATGCTGCAAAAGCTATGGAGGGCAGAGACATGGAAAAAATAGGAAGTTATTATCAGAGCAGCCTTTATGGAAAGACTGCACAGGCTGCAAAAGACGCGGATAAGACCAAAACAGAAAACGCGAAGAATACGGGCGCAGCAGGGGAGAGCAGAAAAGCTCCCGCCTTGAGTAAGGCAGCGCAGAATCTGTTGAAAGAGCTGAAGAAGTCTTACAAAAATATGGATTTCATCGTAGCGGACTTTGAGACGGACGAGGAGGCAGCTGATCTGCTTTCCAGAGGCACAGCCGAGTACAGCGCTTTGTTTACGCCTGAGGAGTTAGAGAAGATGGCGGCGGATGAGGATGTGAAGAAGAAGAATCTGGGGATTCTGGACAACGCCGTTTCAAAGCTGGATGAGATGAAGACGCAGCTGGGCGACAAAGCGGACGATATCACCCGCATGGGCATTTCCTTTGGGGATGACGGAGAGGTATCTTTCTTCGCGGAGCTGGAGAAGAACAGCGAGAAGCAGCGGGAGCGCATTGAGAAGCAGCGCGAGAACAAGAAAGAGAACACCACCGATAGAGCTGAGGCGGCCGAGTATCTGGCTCACGGTAAGAGCACGGGCAAGCGCACAACCGTATTCGCCTCCACGGTGGAGGAGCTGGCAGAGAAGATCAGCCAGGTGGATTGGAGCACGATAAAGGAAGAGCGGCAGAACCCCACGGGTCAGCGTTTTGACTTTACCGTATAGGATTTTCAAGAGAAAAGCGAATAACCTTTGGTTATTTTGCATAAAAAAAGCTTCGTAGTGTCATCATAGTTGCATTGGCTGCTGTGATGGCACTATTGTTGCGTGGCAACAGGAGAGAAAGGGAGAAGAAATGAAAAAGAAATTGCTGAGTATTTTATTGGTAGCAGTAATGGCAGTATCGCTGATTGGCTGCGGCGGCGAAAGCGGGGAGAAATCCTCTGCCGGAACTTCGGCGGAAGAGGGGCAGAACACGGCCTCCGGAGAGGAGAGCGTGCAGGAGGAAACCTCTGCCGCAGGCGGTGAAGAGGACATGGAGCTTTCGGGAAAGCACCATGTGGAGATCACGGTGAAAGATTACGGGACGATCTTGGTGGAGCTGGACGGGGACGCGGCGCCGATTACGGTGGAGAATTTCCTGAAGCTTGCAGGGGACGGATTTTATGACGGATTGACTTTCCACCGCATTATATCCGGCTTTATGATACAGGGCGGAGATCCCCTGGGCAACGGAACAGGAGGTTCCGATGAGAGAATCAAAGGGGAGTTTGCCGAGAACGGAATTGAAAATGACCTCTCCCACACCAGAGGGGCCATCTCCATGGCGCGCTCTTCGGCAATGGACAGCGCCAGCTCCCAGTTCTTTATCGTGCATCAGGACAGCAAGTACCTGGACGGAAAGTATGCCTGTTTCGGCTATGTGACAGAGGGGATAGAGGTGGTGGACGCCATCTGTGAAGCTATTCCGGAGTCTGCTTACATTGACAGTAATGGCATAGTGAAAAGTGAATCTCAGCCTGTCATTGAGAGTGTAAAAGTGATCGATTGAGAAAAAATGTAGGAATTTTTGTATAAAATGCTACAATTATGGCATGCGCATATTCCACAAAAATCGCCTGAACACACAAAAATACTGACATTTGCATGTTTAATCTGTTATAATATGGTTATAACATATAGTGGAGGTAAAAGTAGTCGGTAGTTTTCAGAAAGTGAGGTTTCAGGTGTTTCGAGTAGGAGATCATGTGATATGTAGCAACAAGGGCGTCTGTGTGGTAGAGAATATCACGGCTTTGAATATTTCAGGAGTGGATAAGGAGAAACAGTACTATATCCTGAAACCTTTATATTCGGCGGGGAGTACGGTCTACGTGCCCGTGGATTCTCAAAAGGAACCTATGATGCGCAAGGTATTGGAGCGGACAGAGGCAGAGCGGCTGTTAGGAACGATTCCGGAGATTCCTCTGCTTGCCATACCCAATGACAAAATGACAGAGCAGATGTACAAGGACTGTGTGAAGTCTAATGACTGCGGGGAACTGCTAAAGCTGTTAAAGACCATAAATCTGAGGAAGCAGAAGCGGATTCAGGCAGGCAGAAAGGTCACGGCGGTGGACACCAAATATTGCCATCTGGCGGAGGAGAATCTGTACGGAGAGCTGGCAGTGGCACTGGACATGAGCCGGGAGGCGGTGGGAGACTGCGTCATGGCGGCTGTCAACGGCGCCAGAACCGTCTGACGTATTTGAAAGAATTTTCAAAAATCCCTTTACTTTTCTCAGGGAAAGGATTAAGATAAGGAAAGCGAAAGCGTTGAGGAGAAGAGTAGGATGCGGAACGTCCCCAGAGAGGACCGCCCGGGAGACCGGTGCTGCAAGCGGTTCGGCGCAAGGCTTCTGAAGACCATCTCGGAGCGGCCCTTAATCGGGCACGGCGGCCTCCGTTACGGGCAAATAAAGTGGCAGTCAATGTTCTAAAAGACTGCAACAAGGGTGGAACCGCGTTTTTGAGTGAGTAGAAACGTCCCTTGCAATCTTAGATTGCAGGGGGCTTTTTTCGTATAATAGGAAAGTTCTCCAAATAAGACAGATAGATAATAAAAACCCGCCCAAAGGCGGGCACACCAAAGCAGATGACAAAGTCAGAAGATGTAAAACC
>JAAWOU010000123.1 GCA_022799755.1 Lachnospiraceae bacterium | reverse complement strand
GCCTGCTTTTTGCATGGAAATTCACGGCGGCTATCGTGTGTTTGAGTGTGCAGAAAGAAGTTTCAATCCCCCATCTGAGGTGGTATATTTCTTTGATTTTCTCCGCATGAAATTAATTTTCAGGAAGGTTTGTTATGATGTTCTCATAAGTGCCGTTCCCGATGGGGAAACGCAGGACATGAAAGGACATTTCGTATTCCCCGTATCCCTGCTCTGGGAAATAGTCAAAAGCCACTTTCTGGCAGATGTGCCGGTATAAAACACTTGTAGCCAGCCCACCATGTAACTCTTAATCAGTGTGTCCAGGGTTCGAGCTCCTGATGGCACATTGTAAGGACTGTTTTTGAGGACATATGAGCCTTTGGGTGACACCCGGAGGGGGAATACAGAGACAGGGAAAATAACAGTTGTAATGGCTGCAAAGATGTTTTATGATGAAGAAATAGATGCCAGAGAAACGGAGGAGAGGTTTTATGTGGATTTGCTCGCCGGAGTTTATCGGGGAAAAAATGGAGACGCTGCATAAGGAAAATACTGTAAGCTACAAGCCGGCGGAACATCTTGCCGGGCTGCAAAACTTCCATTGGCTTGTGAGAAAGCGCTTTTTGTGGAAGAAAGAGACATGCTGCCTGAAAGTCGCGGCAGACGACGCCTGCCTGATCTACTGCAATGGGGTCTTTGTGGGCGGAAGTTCGGCTCAGGCTTATTCTTTCCGCTATCCCTATCTGACCTATGACCTGACGCCATATGTGAGGCCGGGAGAAAATGTGCTGGCCGTGCATGTGTATTATATGGGTGTCATAAATCGTGCCTACCAGAGCGGCGACCTGCGCCAGGGAATGTGGGCGCAGATCTGTATGGGGAAAGGGGGGCCTGTCCTTGAGACGGACGCTTCGTGGAGAGCGCTGCACTGTCTGGCCTGGGAGCAGACAGAGGTGATCTATCCGGGATATGACGTGCAGTTCCAGGAAATTATTGACGGGGCAAAGCTTCCCTGGGGGTGGGAAGACACGGGCTTTGACGACTCGGGTTGGGAGGCGGCTGCGGAGTTTCCCGGGGACGATCATGTTTTGGAAGAACAAATGACGCTTCCTCTGTCTTATTGTTTCAGGCAGCCTGTCCACATGGAAATGAGAAATGGCGTGCTTTTCTGCGATATGGGGGAAGAGGTCACCGGTACGGTGACGCTTCAGGCCGCTGCCGCAGAGGGCGGTATAGTGGAGGTACGATGCGGGGAGGAATTGAACGAGGACGGCACAGTGCGCTTCCGGATGCGCTGTAACTGCGAGTACCGCAATCTATGGAAGCTGTCCGGCAGGGATCGGGACCGCATTGGCTTTTTTGACTATATGGCATTTCGATATTTTGAGATTGAGGCTCCAATAGGGTGTGTGGACATGGCGTCCGTAGGTGTATATGTTCGGCACTATCCCATGGATGAGGACGCCTGTGCCCTGAAAGGGGATCCTGTCTCGGAACAGATTTTTGACATATGCCGCCGTGCCGTGAAGTTGGGAACCCAGGATGCTTTCCTGGACTGCCCCAGCAGGGAAAAAGGGCAGTATCTGGGGGATGCGCTGATCACCATGCACTCCCATCTGCTCCTCACCGGTGATCCCCGGCCTTACAAAAAGGCGCTGCTGGATTTTGCGGCCAGCGCCTGTATCTGCCCCGGCCTGATGGGGGTGGCTCCGGGCGGGCAGATGCAGGAGATCGCGGATTTCTCCCTGCTGTTTCCGGAGATTGTCCTGCACTACTATGAACTGACAGGGGACAGGGAACTGGTGAAGGGGCTGATGCCTGTCATCGATGGGCTGGAGGATTATTTTGACCGGTTCCGCAATGGGGACGGACTGCTGGAAAGCGTGACGGACAAGTGGAATCTGGTGGACTGGCCGGAGAACCTGCGCGACCAGTATGATTTCCCTCTGACGCGTCCGGTAGGCCCGGGGGTCCATAATGTGATCAACGCCTTTTATTACGGAATGAAGAAAAATGCGGACTGTCTGCGGCAGATTGCAGGGATTTCCCCCAGAGGGGAGGCTGAGGGCGTCCGCCAGTCGTACCTGCGCATTTTCCGCAGGCAGGACGGGCTGTTCCGGGATGCGCCGTCATCGCGGCATGCGGCGCTCCACTCCAACGCGCTTCCCCTGTACTTCGGGGTGGTCAGCCCCAAAGAGGCAGAGCCTGTTGTCAGGCTGATTGCGGAAAAGGGGTTGTGCTGCGGCGTGTACTTTGCCTATTTTGTGCTCAAGGGACTGGCCCGGGCAGGGGCATACGATCTGATGAACGCGCTGCTGTATTCGGACGGCATCCATTCCTGGAGAAACATGCTGCGGGAGGGAGCCACCACCTGCTTTGAGGCCTGGGGCAAGGAGCAGAAGTGGAACACCAGCCTCTGCCATCCCTGGGGAAGCGCGCCGGTGATCCTCCTGATCGAGGAGGTGGCCGGGCTGAAAGCGGTCAGACCCGGTTTTGCAGAGTATGCCGCTAAGCCCCGTCTTCCGGCTCATATAGACAGGCTTGCACTGAGGATAAAGACGGTGCGGGGTACGATTTGGGCAGAGTGTTCCAAAGAGGGAGCTGTCTGCAAGGACGACTTTTCGCAGGGGCAGCATTGTGCTCATGAGCGATAAAGGCTGCTGGCTTTGCGAATGCCGCGAGGAACAAATCCTCCATTGCCTGCAGCGGGGTCTTTGGTTTTGCGCGTGGATTCTGCACGGAATTTGTGCTGAATTTGTGCGCGGAAAGCTTCGCGGCTCTTGCATTTGGCCGTCTTTTTTTGTATAATATTTCACATGGCTTTCTAAGATGCCAGATGAAAGGAAGAGAGAAATGAAAAAGGCAGGGAGTATCATAACGATGGTATGCGCGCTGGCAATAGCGGCAGTTATGTGGATGCAGGCAGGACCTCAGTTTTTGAAGCTGCGGGGAGGGGCAGCGCCTCTGGGGCCGGAGGACGATCTGGGCAGCGCCCAGGGGGAATACATATCCTTAGACGTGGCATATCCGGTGGCCTCCTATGTGGAGGAGTACTATTCCGGAGACCCGGACAGGGTGAAAGAATACGGATATGTGGTATATGATGAGGAGAGGCAGGCTTTCTTCTGCATCGTAGAGGCGGAACAGAGCGATGGGGACTATGCCAGCCTGCTGTATAATCTGGGACTGGCTGCAGATCTGCGGGCCACAAAGGACATGACGCCGGCGCCGGTGGAGGGGTCATTAGAGCCCATGGAGCAGGCGGACATCGACAAGGCCGTAGCCGCGCTGCAGGAGAGCGAGATCCTGGAAATGTATATGGACTTTCAGGATTCGGAGGGGTATTACGATGCTTACTTCGGAGACGAATACGGCAAAGTCATGGCGGATATGTGCCAGAGGCTTTTGCGGGGGATGGAGCAGCCGGAATGGTACTGCGTTGTAAGCGGGAGCATAAACGGCGTGGAGACGCCCCATATCTGGATCTGCATCTTTACGGCGGTTTTGAGTGCCCTGATTGCCATCGGTTCGCTGATTTCCCTTATCACGGGAGGCAGTGCGAAGAAGAACGCCGCACCCGGGGAGGGCGCAAATGCAATGGATCGCTTCCTGTATGAGCAGAGAGGCTGGGTGGAGGAATGGTGCCGGTATTGCTTGGGCAGGGCGCGCCGTTCCGCGTATCTGTCAGTGGCCATCTGGGTGGTATTGCTTGTGGCCATCGGCTTTTTCGCCAAGACACCTGTGCAGAAGATCCTGGTGTTCAACCTGCCTTTGGGGCTGCTGTTGGGAGAACTGACAGGGCTGTTTATCCTCTGGGTGCAAAGAAAGCTGTCACAGCCCGGCAAGATACTCAAGAGGATGGGAAAATATATCCGGAAAGCACTGCCCTCCGCTGATGCCCAGGAAGAGTTTGCCGAGGACTTCCTGAAAGCGGGAGAGGAATGGACGTTTCAAGAGCGCAAGAAAGACAACATCCTGTGCGGAAGGCTGGGAGACCGCTATTGGAGCGCTTTCTTCGGAACAGGCCTGCCTGTCATCGTGGAAGTGGAGAAGCTGGAGCGGGTGGAACCGGAGACGGATTCCGGCTCCGTGCGCAGCGGCAAAGTCAGGGTGTCTTACGAATCCCATTCGGCGAAGTTCTATTATAAGGGCACTCCGCTCTGGGAGAACGGAGACAAGGCATTCACGTTCCAGACCAGAAGCGGCAGGGATGCCTTTATAGCCCTTGCCATTAAGAAAGGCGTGGAGGGCGTACAGATCAGAGAAGGGTGAGTGGAAAGTGGAGATTTATCTTTTCAGGCACGGGGAGACTGAGTGGAATAAAGAAAGGAAAATGCAGGGGCGCAGCGATATCCCACTGAACGAATCAGGGAGGGCGCTGGCGGCGGAGACGGCGAGAGCTTTGGAAAATATGCCTTTCGACAGGGCGTTCACTTCTCCCCTGAAAAGGGCATATGAGACGGCGGAAATTCTTTTGGCAGGGCGGGGGATCCCTCTGGAGACGGATGAGCGGCTGATGGAAATCAGCTTTGGCAGCTGCGAGGGCGGATCTTATGACCAGCCCAAGCAGGAAGAGGTCCATCCCCTGCACGATTTCTTCTGCAGGCCCCAGTGCTTTTGCCCCCCAACGGGAGCAGAGTCCTTTCAGGAGGTACAGGCCAGAGGGCAGGCTTTCCTGGAGGAGAGGATCCTCCCGCTGGAGGGGAGCTGCAGCCGGATCCTGATTGTGGCCCACGGCGCTTTCAACAGATGTCTGTTGAGCGCTGTGGGCTCTATTCCGCTAACGAAATTCTGGGAGATAGGGCTGCCCAACTGCGCTGCCTCCATCCTTGCCCTGGAGGATGGGAAGTTTCGGATTCTGGAAATGGGAAAAGTCTATTATCAGGCCCCGGCGGTGAACGCCAGGCCGTGAAAGAAAGCAGGAGAGGCAGGATGGGAGAACTGACGAATATTTTTGACACACATGCCCATTATGACGATAAGGCATTCGATGAAGACAGGGAGTCTTTGCTGGAGAGCCTGCCGGGGAGGGGGATCGCTAGGGTGGTGAACGTGGGGGCCAGCCCGGCCTCCTGCAGACGAACCCTGGAACTGACGGAAAAATATGAATACATATACGGCGCAATAGGGATTCATCCCAATGAGACAGGGCAGCTGGACGAGGAGAACTGGGAAAGCTTAAAGGGAATGTGCAGGGAAGAGAAGTGCGTGGCAGTGGGGGAGATCGGGCTGGACTATTACTGGGACCGGCCGGCGCGGGAAATCCAGAAGAAATGGTTTGCCCGCCAGCTGAATCTGGCAAAGGAATATAAACTTCCCGTAGTCATCCACTCCAGGGACGCGGCAAAGGATACGGTTGACATCATGGAGGCGGAAAAAGCAGCGGACATCGGGGGCGTGGTGCATTGTTTTTCCTATACGAAAGAGACGGCCAGGACGTTTCTGAATATGGGATTTTTTTTCGGCATTGGGGGCGTTGCCACTTTTCAAAATGCCAGGAAGCTGAGAGAGGCGGTGGAGTACATTCCGCTGGACAGAATCGTGCTGGAGACGGACTGTCCCTATCTGGCGCCGGTGCCCTATCGGGGGAAGCGCAACTGTTCCCTGTATCTGCCCTTTGTGGCGGCGGCTGTGGCGCAGGTTAAGAAAGTGGAGGAGGAAACTGTGCGGAGGGCTGTCTGGGAGAACTCGCTTAGCCTGTACCGTATGGCGGAATGAACAGTAGTTTCCTGACAATTGTGGCAGTTTATAAAAAGTTTACTATTATAAATTCTCCATGCTATTGACGCTGTGGGCGGGCTAGGGCTAAAATGGATATCTGCGGCTCATCTGCCGCAGTGCCAAAAGCATTTTTTCTAAAGGATTCAAGCGTGTAAAGAACTTCTAAGTTACACAGGTCAGAATGGCAAGAAAAGGGATTCTTTTCACGACGGGAAAGGTGTAAATTTATTATGAAACAAAAGAAATTTTCTCTGCTTCCATACCTGATGCAATATAAATGGTATTATCTGGGAGGGGTCATAGTCCTGACCCTTGTGGATCTGGCCAATCTCTATGTCCCTCAGTATACCGGGGAGATCATTGACGGGCTTACGGCAGGCAGGCTTGCCTACGAGGGCGTGATGGGACTGATCCTGAAGCTGTTCATCGCAGGGGCGGTAATGGCCATAGGGCGCTTTGGATGGAGGTATTTTATCTTTGGTGCTGCCAGAGGCATCGAATACCGGCTCAGGGACGACATGTTCGGGCATCTGGAGACTTTGTCCGCCAGGTATTTTAACAGCCATAAGACAGGGGATCTGATGGCGCGGTTTACCAACGATCTGCAGGCCATCCGCATGGCAGTGGGCATGGCGGTGGTGACAGTGTTTGATGCAGTGGTGATGACGGCCATGGTTCTGGTGAAAATGGTGGTCTATGTGGATTTCAAGATGACACTCTTAGCTTTGGTGCCCATGATTCTCATCGCCATCGGCTGCTATTTTTATGGAATCGAGGCCAAAAAGCGCCAGACGAAAAGGCAGGAGGCTTTTTCGGAACTGTCGGACAAGGTACAGGAAAGCCTGGCTGGCGTGCGGGTGCTGAAAGCTTTCGTGCAGGAGGAGCAGGACTTCAAGGCCTTTGAAAAGGCCAGCAGGAACAGTATGGATAGAAATCTTGACGTGGTGAAGCTGCGGGCAGCCTTTGGCCCTGCGCTGGATGCCATCATCGGCATAAGCCTTTTGATGACGCTTTTGTTCGGCGGAAAGCTGGTGCTGGCAGGCAGCATATCCATCGGGAAGTTCGTGGCGTTCAATTCCTATATCGGCATGCTGGTATGGCCCATGATCGCCTGCGGGGACTGTATCAACAACTTTTCCCAGGCAGCGGCGGCATTCCAGAGAATTGCAGCCATCTTCCGGGAGGAGCCGGACATTGTGGACAAGGCTCCGGCATCCCTTGCGGGGCAGGACATACATATCAAAGGAGACATCACTTTAAAGAATTTGACCTTTACCTATCCGGACGGAGAGGAGCCTGTGCTGAAAAATGTAAGCCTGCATGTGAAAGAGGGAGAGATGCTGGGGATCCTGGGACGGACGGGCAGCGGGAAGTCCAGCCTGGCGGATCTGCTGCTTAGGGTCTATGACTGTGAGGATGGGGCATTGCTTTTGGATGGCAGGCCCATTACAGACTTCCCCTTGGCTGTGCTGCATCGGGATATGGCTTATGTGCCCCAGGACAATTTCCTGTTCTCTGACACTTTGGAGGAAAATATCGCTTTCGGGCTGGAGGAGCGGATAAGCGACCATCCCGAGTTGCGGGCCAGCATCCGGAAAGCGGCTCAGGCAGCCTGTATCCATGACAATATCGTGGAGTTCCCGGACGAGTACAAGACTCTGGTGGGCGAGCGCGGCGTCACGCTGTCAGGAGGGCAGAAGCAGAGAAGCTCTATTGCCAGGGCGCTGCTGATGGATGCTGCTGTTTTGATCTTGGACGATTCCCTGTCTGCTGTGGACACGGACACGGAGGAGCAGATTCTGGAAAATCTGATGGAACTGCGGAAAGGGAAGACTACAATTGTAGTCGCACATCGGATTTCTACCTTACAGAAAGCGGATCACGTTGCCGTGCTGACAGAGGGGGAGCTGACAGAGTATGGTACCCACGAGGAACTTCTGGAGATTCATGGGTTCTATGCCCATATTTATGAGAGGCAGCAGCTGGAGCGGGAATTGACCTCCCTATAGACGGAAAAGCAGCCTAATTTCATGAGAGCATTTTCGAATGAAATTTTCTCTCATGAAAGCGCATCGAAAGGACTTTACCCTTTAGAGCCATCGCGCGGCGATTTAAGTAAAGTCGCGAAGATGCGCGAGAGGAAATTTCATGAGGGTACTTCCGAATGAAATTTGTCTCTCCTGTGTGTGCGCCGAAGAAACCACACCCTTTAGAGCCATCGCGTAGGGATTTAAGTAAAGTCGCGAAGATGCGCGAGAGGAAATTTCAAGAGAGCATTTTCGAATGAAATTTTCTCTCATGAAGGCGCATCGAAAGGACTTTACCC
>JAAWOU010000122.1 GCA_022799755.1 Lachnospiraceae bacterium | reverse complement strand
CAGATCACCAAAAGTATCTGTACTGCCGTCAAACAGCTGCTGTGCACACTGTTCCGCAGACATTGTATTATTCCAGTCGCCGCTGCTGGCTGTCATGCTTGCCGCCAACGCCATCACATCAATCGGCTCTTCCTCCGGCACTTCCTCTTCCACCATAGAACCGTAAATCTCAACCTCGGAGATATTCCCGCTTGCCGCGCCGGTGATCCGGATATAGCGGTAGCTGCCGCAGGTCAGGAAATCCTCCGCCGTAATGTCATAGAACTTGAATTCATTTACGCCCTCCAGCGGAGCCGTGATATCCACCCATGTGGTACCGTCTGCAGAACCCTGAACCAAAGCTCCGTTCATCCGCGGCAGATACTCCGTATTGTTCTTTCCGCCGCTGCGGGGCTTGAGCCTGAATTTCGTCGGCAGTACGGCTTTGCCCTCGCCGAAGTCTATGGTGTATGTGTTGCCGGATTTCAAGTCACCGAATGTGGTGTCATCTCCGTCAAACAGACGTCTTGCACATCCCTCCGCATCCAGCTTTCCGTCCCAGGAGCCACTGCTGGCACTCATGACGGCCGCCAGCGCGTTCACATCCAGCTTCTGCGCTTCCTCGGTTCCGTAGATCAGAACCGTATACGCTTCGGACTGTACGGTCACGCCGTCGCTCTCCCGCTTTAACTGCAGGCTGACTTTCACCAGCGTATCTTTCGCCGGCGTGGTAATCCTGCCCTCGCCAAGAGATACAACTGTCTCATCCTCCGAAGCGGCTACGGTCACCGTATATCCCTCCGGCAGTTCGGGCATGGTCAGGGTCTGTGCGCCTCTGGCCGGCACCTTGATTCCGGTGATCACACTGTCCAGACCTTTCACCGTTACACTGATATCCTGTGTAAGGGCAGTCTCTCCCGTGGGAGCCGTCACCAGAAGCCGCAGGGTGACAACCGCCTCATTCACGGCTGCGCATACGCTTCCGTCCTTGCCGATCACGGCCTCATTGCTGCTGGTGTCTACGGAAATCGTATAGCCCGCAGGCAGAGAGGGATATGTCAGCTCGGTCTGAAGCGCCTCCTGCACAGGCAGCTCCTTGATCTGATCCGCAATCATCTGCACTGCCGCGTGATAGGTTCCGTAGAACTCCACCTCGGAAATATCACCGTTTTCGGCGCCCAGGATTTGGAAGAAACGGTATCCGTTCTTATCCGCTATGTCGGATTCCCCAAAGTGGGTCCACTGATTGGCTGTGGCGCCGGTTACCGCAGGGGTCAGCTTCACCCATTCTTTCTCGCCGTAGCTTTCATGCTCGATATCATTGGAACCGTACACCACCGTATTGTTCATACGCGCAGGGTGAGAGGCTCTGGGCATCAGCATCACGTCCGTGAGGGAAACCGTCACGCCCTCGCCAAAGTCTACTACATAATAATCGCCAAATTGATTCTTCAGGTCGCCGAAGCTGTTCGTATTGCCGTCAAACAGCAGAGCCGCGCTCTGTTCGGGACTCAGCTTGCCGTCCCAGGAGCCGCTGCTTGCGCTGAGAACAGCCGCCAGCATACCGGTATTGACGAACCGGTCGGAGTCCACCAAAAACAGGGTACTGCCGTCCGTTGTGGCATAGAATGTCTCGCCGGGCGTGCCGTCCGCTTTGGTGTAGTCCAAAGTAAGCCCCACCTGCCCCATGCTGCAGTCAGCGGAATTCATCACTGCAGTGGCAGTATAGGTATGGTCTGCGCCCTCGGTAATCACAGCGTCCACGCCGTGGATATTCACTTTCAGGTCGCGGAGGGTATCCCGTCCCTGAATGGTCACTTTCACCGTATCCCCCATCTTGATGCGGCCATTGTCCACCGTATCGCAGGACATGGCAACGCTTTCGATCAGGTTCCCCGTCTCATACCGGGTGCCCCACATTCGGATTTCCGCGATCTCCAGGAGATTTTGTACGGAACCGGACAGTACATCCGGATATTCCGTGGTCTTCTTGAACATCAGGAAACGATACTGCCTGTCATGATATTCCTCGGCCACGTCCACAGTCTGGTAAGCCTGCTGATAAGCGGCCTCGGCCACGGTGAGCTTCTCCCAGTTGACCCTGTCGTTGGAGCCGAATACCTGTACGCCTGCCAGGCGGTCGGAAAATCCGGCTCTGGCCTGGAATCCGAATTTATTTACGGATATCTTGTAATCAATGCCAAAGTCCATGATGGCGCCTTTGTTTTCCACCAGCCAGTAGCCTACAAAAGTACCCGGTTCCGCATCCAGCCATGCCGGAGTGTCCCCATAGCCAAAGGTGGACCGGTTCCCCACATTCATCTTACTGAAATCCAGTGAGGTGCCATCGGTCAGAGGATCGTTCTTCAGCAGAGGCGATACCAGCTCCAAAGCGGCCACAGCGTCGCTGAGCTCATTGAGCGCCACGGCGAATTCCTCATCGCTGACATTTTCGTCTTCTGCCATCTCCCTGGCCTTATCCAGCGCCGCCTGGAAAACTTTCAGGCTGGCAGTGGTATAAACCGCCGTTTCGTCATAAGGTTTGACGGCATTGTTTACCGCATCCATGCGGCTGCCGCTGACCGTAATGTTCAGCTTCTTCAGCGCCACGGTATCCCCTGCGCCGGCGGCCACATAGAATGTGTACTCTCCTGCCACGTCAGGAGACCAGGTCACCCTGCCGTTGTTCTGATCCACGGCCGCTCCCTCAGGCAGGTTGATTCCGCTGTAGCTGACAGGGTTCTCCAGCATATTGACGGCGCCGAGGGTCACGGCAAAAGGCGCGCCGATATAAGTGGCAAGATTATATTCCTCCCTGCCGCTCTCAAAGGTCACCGCATTCAGATTCGATGCCTTAGGGCTTATATAAATGGCATCCACATCCGTATAGCTGCCCTCTATATTACTTACAGATAAGTAATACATATCTCCGAAGCCCTCACTGCTGCTCTTAAGGTATGGTACATACATCCACTGCCCCTTGGTGTCCGGCAGATAAATGCCGCTCTCCGGACTGCTGCTCATGGTAAGCTTCGCGATTCCGTCCGTGCGCACCCGGAACAGAAACACATCGCTGCCGATTCCGGCGCTGTTCATGGCGACTCTGCTCTCGCCGTCCGCCTTGTCCAGATGCACATACCCGGTACCGTCCCCGTCGCTCCTTACGCCGGATTGAGTGTGGGCGCTGACTATGGAGCTGCGGTTCTCCACCTGGATCACATTTGCCTCGGAGGCTTTGGGCACGAAAGAGGTATCCCCTGCTGCCGCAGCCGGCAGGAATACCCAGAAATCGCCACCTCCGTCATTATTGCCCCAGGCACAGTATGTCTTCATGCCGTATCCCTCATAAAAATAAGGATACTTCTCCTGAAGCTGCTGTATTGTCAATCCCCGGTTGTAGGCATAATAGGTATAAAAATCCCAGAAATTGATGGTGGTGTAACGTCCCCTGTAGCCGGCGGCAAAGGCTGCGTAGGAATCCTTGATGGTGCCGTCTGTATCAATGGCAAAGGGAACGGGCACCCAGTCGGTGTCATACCCCAGCATATACTGGAAGAAGAAATCCGCCGCTTTTACCAGACGGTCGTCCAGGAACGTAAAGCAGTCCACTGCGTCTGCTGCCGTGGATACGGTTCCGTCTTGCGGGTCCACCTTTGTCCCCTGGCTTAGCATCAGCCGGGAGAGAATGGCGGAGTTGGTCAGGTCGCCGCAGCCGTGGGCCTGGTCGCGCCCCATCTCCACATGCTGGATCACAGGCTTGTCCAGAGGCGTGCCGCTTCCCTCTTTTGCCCCCACCGCGTCCACCGTGGTGATCTCGCGGAACAGGCGCTTGATGGAACCGTTCTGTCCCTGGTCCCTGGCGTTTTTATTTACGGTGAACCATTCCACTGCCTTTTCATAGCTTTCCGCATCGTCCATGAACAGATAGGCCGACATGGCGCCGATGGTGGTGTAGAGATGCTGATTCATAAAGCGGTCCGGGCTGTACTGGAAGACTTCCACCTCAGGGCTTAAGAAATTCGAGATGAATTTCTCCGTATCCTCATCCGTCCAGGCCAGCTCCTCCTCGGTATAGCCATCCGTCACCTGGTAGCTTGAATACCGCATGATTTCCGCCGCGATGCAGATCCGGTTGGTGGGGATGCCCATGTGAATGCAGGCATCGTTGAAATATTCCAGGGATTCCGGATCGATATCTTCATATGCCCGGATGATGCGCATGGCATTGCGGCGATATGCGTTGTCGCCTGTAATGTAGTACATCAATGCCTGGGCGTACGCCCTGCTGCCGTCGTTGTTATTGTTGAAAGTGTTATTATTGAAGTTGCCGCCGTTGCGCTTGGGTCCCACATCTCTTCCGGATATGGAGCCGTCGTCTAAGATCATGGTCTCAAAATAGCTCTTCCAGGGCTCCGCCCCTGCGCGCACCTGGGCCTGGACATTGTCCAGAGTCTCCTTGGTCACGCCTACGCCCGGATGGGTAAATCCGCTGTAGGGATCCGTCACCTCGTTGATATGGGGCTTGTAATCCGTCAGCAGGGCTTCAATGCGGGAGTTGGATGCGCTGTCCGCCGCCGGGGCCGGGCTGCCTGCTTCCGTACCCGCCGCCAGGCTCTCGCCGCCTGATGCCGCGTCCGTCTCGGCGGCATAGACCGTACCGGCCGGTCCGGCACCGATTCCCTGCAGGGCCAGCGCCGCGGTCAGCCCTATGGCTGCCATACATTTTGTCAGCTTTCTATTTCCTGTTCTCATCCGCGTTCCCTCCTCCCGTCTTCATATGGTCTCCGTATTTACGGCGCAGCAGGACCGAAATTACCCCCCCAAGGACTACCGCCGCTGCCGCTGCTGCCAGCAGGCCTTTGCGGGCGCCTGTGTCGGCCGGCGCGGCCTCATAGGGATTGGTATCCTCTGTCTTCGGAGAATGCAGCGCCTCTTCCGCTGCCTGTCCCTCCCCGGAGGACTGGCTGCCGCCATTGCCATCGGAGGCACCGGCATTGCCGCCCGGCCGTGCGGGGGATGTCTCTCCCGGATCCCCAGGCTTCCCGGGCGCAGGATCCGCAGGGTCGCCGGAATCACCGGGGCCGGGCGCGGGGTCGCTAGGGTCGCCGGAATCACCGGGGCCGGGCGCAGGATCCGCAGGGTCGCCGGAGTCACCGGGGCCGGGCGCAGGATCCGCAGGGTCGCTAGGGTCGCCGGAGTCGCTCCGGCCCTCCACTCTCACCAGCAGTTCCACGCTGCCCACCTCATAGTCCAAAGTCACGGTATGCTCCCCTTCCGACAGGGTATCCATGTAAGCCTTTGTGAATGTCAGAATCGTGGAGCCGCTCTTCAATGTGTAATCGCCGGCATCCACCACCTTGCCGTCTACCTTTACGCTCCGAAGCTTTTCCAGAGCGCCGGTGGCTCTGACAGTGAGCCCCTCGTCCTTTCCGGCCTCATAGACTTTCACAGGCTTCCCGTCCGGCGTCTCCTGGTAGTCCCCGTCCGGAATCAGTTCCGGATTCTTAGATAGCTGATATACGATTATATTCCCGTCTTCCGATACCGCCGTGGCCGTCACCGTGCCACCCGGAATCAATTCCACCGGCTCTTTCCAGACATACCCTTCCGGAAGCTCTATCTGTTCCGTGTTCTCAATGTCCGCAGGCACCAGGACTTCCTTGTACTCTACGTCCGGCTCCGGTGTGGGTTCCGGCGCATCCGACCACTTTGCGTAATAGATATTGTTGATGTTCGTGGTAGTTCTGCCGTTTCGGTCCTGGGGCAGGCGCCCTCCGCTGAAATCCGCGCTGCGATACCAGCCGCCGAAGTAACCGCCCTCTTTCACCGGCGCGATCAGTCCGTAGGAAAGATTCTCAAGGTCCTCCTCCGTCTCGCCGTATACGCCGCCGTTTAAGACAATGATGGCAGATACATTGGTCTTGCCGTTCAGGGCTTCGGCGGCACTTTGGTCCGGCGCCGATACCAGAGAGGTGTTGAACGCGTGGTTATTCACGTTCTCCGGATTACCCAGCACCTCGTAATAGGTAGTGGGATTTGCGATCATCCTCCCGATGGTCTGCACATTGGCCGGAATGGTCAGATGCTTCACACCGGTGGCATGGAAAGCGTAGGTCCCTATCTCCGTCAGGCTTTCCGGCAGGGAGACTCTCTTCAGGGCTCTGCAGAAATTGAACGCATAGGCCCCTGCGTTCGTCACGCCCTCCCCGATCTCCACCGCGGTGATGCTGCCCTTTATGGACTTCCAGGGCGGATCCTCGTCACGAAAAGAAGCGGTCATGCGCCCTTCTCCGGTTATGAAGAGGGTGTAACCGCTCTGTTCGCTGCCTTCGTACCAGGCATTGACATTGTCTGTCCCCGCCTCCGCGGAAATGTCCCATGGACGGTCCTTTTCGCCCGTTCCCGCAGGGGCCGCTTCCGCCGCAGATACCGGCGGTCCGTACATCCCCAGCGTCATGCACAGTGCCAACAGGACAGAAAACAAGTGTTTGGCTCCTTTTTTCATGCTTTCACTCCTTTGCTTTTTTATGTCAGACCACGGCCCCGGGCGAGAACGCCTCAGGCCATGGAATGCCACCTTTTGTGTACTTTTACAGCGTAGCGAAAAAAGCAGAGGGATTCTATAGTAAAAAAGCTAGAAAAAGGATATTTTTCTACCAGCGATAGCTTCTTATCCGTTCATACTCCTCCATGGTAATGGTCAGAATTGTCCCGTGCTTGAAGCCGTAGGGAAACGAGAACGCTTTGTCCGAGCGGACGAATTCTCCGGACTTTAAGGACTGGGCCACGAAAGGCACATAGCCCTGCCCCTCCCCGGGCACCCCGTAATAGTCCAGAAACAGGCACCATTTTCCGTCCTCCAGCCGCACTGCCGTGGGAGCCTCGTACTGTCCGCTCTCCAGCCCCTCCATGCTCCGGTCAAAGGCTTCGACCCTCTCGTAGGGGCCCGTGACATGGTCCGCGGACAGGAGGATGATTCTGGCCGGATTCTTCTCGCTTTTTACAAAGAGATAATATCTTCCGTCCTCCTGGTAAATGGCGGAATCAATTACTCCGCTGTCTTCTTTTTGATACAGCAACTCCGGCTTCGTAAAGGTACAAAAGTCCTTAGTCCTGCTGTAAAAGATTCCCTTGGGACCGTAGTCATTGCCTTTGTGGGAGGAGGACCAGTGCAGCACATACTCCTCCCGCTCCCTGTCGTAGATGACGTCCGGCGCCCAAAGGCAGCCGAAGTCCTGATCCCCTATCCTGATCAGCCGCTGCTCCGACCAGTCCGTCAGATTGTCCGATTCCCACAGGGCCAGACATTTGCTGCCGTTTCGGCCTATTTCGTCCCAGGAATGACGGTACTGATTCCGCATGCCGTAGGCCAGGCTTAAGTCCGTGGCAATGATATAGAACCTGCCTGTGTCCCTTTGCCTGACAATGGTAAAGTCCCGCACGCCCTTGTCCCCGTAATAGGCCCAAAGCACCGGCGCTCCGCCGTTTACCGTCTCCCAGCGGTAACCGTCTTTGCTCAGTCCGAAGTATACCTGCTCTCCGTCAGGCGTTGCCTTTTCTCTGAAATGTACGAATAAATATGCCTGCATTTTTTCCTCCTCTTCCATGCATCCTCTATGTCCCCCTGCACTTACCCGCTAAAATTCCGAGACGTTCGGAATACGCGCAGGTTATTCCTTAAGGGCCAAAAAGGCCGTCAGGAAAAGGCATACGCTGCCATTCTTTCCCCACGGCCTCCTGTTTAACAAAGTCTTACCTTATTTCTTCAGCCTTACCACATTCCAGCTGTGTTTCCCGAACACGGTGGTAAAGCGTCCGTCCTCCATGCGGGAAGCGTTTCCTGCCCCAGGCACCACGCAGTTGGGATTTTCCTCCGTATTGACGGCTTTCAAATCTTCATTGGTCAGGACAATATGTTCTACGATCTTGTAATCCGCAAACTGTCTCAGATCGCAGCTCACCTCCATGTCCTCCTCCAGATCTTTATTCACCGCGAAGATAGTCAGTTCCTCCTCTTCCTCATTCCAGATGCAGACACTGTCGAGGAAAGAGACCTCTCCGTAGTGCTTGCTCTCATAGGAGGGCGCATTTACCAAAGTGTTCAGCACGGTCCCCCTGCCGTATACGCTGGCATGCAGGTAAGGATAGAAGATCGTCTGCCTCCAGGCTCCGGTGTCGGAGGTCATGATAGGTGCGATGACATTGACCAGCTGGGCCAGACAGGCCACTTTCACCCTGTCCGCATGGCGAAGCATGGTGATCAGCATGCTGCCCACCAGCAGAGCGTCCTCGAAGTTGTACACATCCTCCAGCTGATGGGGCGCCTGCACCCACTTCTCCAGATGGGAATCCGCCTCGTTGCTGTGGTACCACACATTCCACTCGTCAAAGGA
>JAAWOU010000121.1 GCA_022799755.1 Lachnospiraceae bacterium | reverse complement strand
GCCCAATCCTTTCATGCCGGACGCGCCCCAGCGCATCGCCACGGACACCAGCCAGAAGATTCCCATCCGCTTCGGCGAGACCATCAAGGCCTATCAGGCGAGAGGCCTGAACATGGACGATCTGGTGCTACTGCCGCTGGTACTGGCGGGATATGCCCGGTATCTGCGGGGCATCGACGATGCGGGCAAGGCTTTCGAGCCGTCGCCGGATCCGCTGCTGGAGGAGCTTCGCGCCATCGTGGCGCCTCTGGAGGTGAGAGAGGGAGAGCAGGACTTCTCCTGCCTGAAAGAGCTGTTTGGCCGCACGGATGTGTTCGGCGTGGATCTGTACGCAGCCGGACTTGGCGAGAGAATCGAGGCAATGGCCGCGGAGCTGTTCGCAGGCCCCGGCGCGGTGCGCAGGACGCTGCATAAGTATGTGTCCACGCGCTGAGAAACGATAAATATAAAGAAGAATGCCAGATAGAAAAATGTAGGTTCGGGGCTGCCACATGGACAGATGGGCATATTGCTTTTCAGAGTTTTTTGACGTATGCCTGTCATCATGGGGCAGCCCTTATGCGCAATCATATTTTCTGGCTTCATATTTCGATCTTTCGACAATATAACAGGAAATAATATTGTGATAATTACTTTTATGTGGTATAATTTGGAAATGTAAGGATATTTAAAATAAACAGATATGGAGGGAAATGCCATGTCACAATTCATTTCTTCAATCTTGTCCGCCATAGGCTCTGGAATCTGGTCGGTGATCAGCGCCGTCCTGATTCTTGTGATCGCTTTCGTGGTGGCAAGCATCGTGAAGTCTCTGGTTCTGAAGCTGCTCGAAAAAGGAAAGATAGACCAGTTTCTGGGAAAGCTTGACTCTTCGGAGGGCGATGCCAGCAAGGCTGGAAGCACGAAGCAGTTCATCGGAAAGCTTGTCTACTTGCTCGTTTTCCTGCTCTTCGTGCCGGGAATTTTTTCGGCGCTGGGAATGAGGGAGGTTTCTACTCCCATCACTAACCTGCTGAACAACGTGTGGGGATACGTGCCCAACATCGTGGCAGCGGCCATCGTGCTGATCGTAGGATGCTTCATCGCAAAGCTGGTTCGCCAGCTGCTGGCGCATCTATTCGATAAGCTCAATGTGAACAAGCTGCAGGAGAAAGCTGGCATCGAGGTGGCCAACACAGACAGGCTTTCCAACACGCTGGCCTACATCGTGTACGTGCTGATTCTCATCCCCATGATCGTGATGGCCCTTGACGTGCTGAAGATCAGTGTGATCTCTGATCCGGCGGTACATATGCTGAACCTGATCTTTGCTTTCATCCCCAACATTTTCATCGGTCTGGTCATCATCGTCATCGGCTGCATGATCGGCAAATTCGTGGGACAGATCGTGACCCGCCTGATTGCGTCCGCAGGGCTGGATGCCAAGCTTACGAAGCTCCTTGAGAACAACGATAAGCGCTCTTTCTGCCTGAGCAAGTTCGTGGGCGGCGTGGCTTATGCGGTTGTGGTGATCTTCTTCGCAGTGGAGGGCGTAAACGTCCTGAAGCTGGAGGTGCTGACCAATATCGGTGCAGCGGTCATCGGCTACATGCCTGCTGTCCTGAGCGCCGTATTGATTCTGGTGCTGTGCTTCATCGCAGGAGCTGTGGCTGAAAAGACTCTTCGCAAGAACGGCTTCAAAAACTATGCGGTGGTTGCAAAGTGCGCCATCCTGGTAGTGGGCGCATTCATGGTTCTGAGCCAGCTTGGTATCGCAGCGGACATCGTGAACACTGCTTTTAGACTGCTGGTGGCGGCTGTTGCCATCGCCTTTGCCATCGCTTTCGGCGTGGGCGGCAGGGATTTTGCGTCCCATGCCCTGAAGAAGCTGGAGGACAATATGGAGAAGTCCGACGGGGAGTCTGCGGAGGACAGAAAAGAAAACTGAGGAAGAACGGACAGCAGCACAGTCTGTTCACAAAAAGGGGAGCAGGGGCCAAGCCTGCTCCCTTTTCATGATATTCTGCCTTTATCTTTATTCCCGCGAGCAATGAGTCAAGTGGGCATGCTTGCATGCACATTTGACGAATGCCGCGAGGGTCAAAGACCCCGTTGCTTGCAGCGGGGTCTTTGATTCTCTGATAGTGACAAAGCATCTCCAGACAGCAACCGGTGAACTCCTAAAGCATTTACCGATACAGAAGTGATAGAAAGTAACATTGAAAGTAGCACAGAAAACCGTCATAGTAGCATAGAAAAGTGATGGATTTGAACTTCCCGGTTGAATCCATCCCCGGAAATATCAACCTCTGCGTTCTTGCAGCCCTCTCTTTTTCCGGATATAATGTCCCTAATCAAGGCATGAAACGGCCAAAAAAAGGAGGAATCAAAATGATAGACCGCGAACAGATAGGCATCAGAATAGCAGTCCTGCGCAAGAAAGCAGGCCTGTCCCAGCAGGCGCTGGCGGACAAGCTGGGCGTCAGCGCCCAAGCCGTCAGCAAATGGGAGGGCGGAAAGAATCTGCCGGACATCGACATGTTCCGGGAGCTGGCCTGGCTTTTCCACATGACCATAGACAGCATTGTGGAGGGCGACCTGCTCTTTGCCCAGAAAAGTGTCCAGAAAGAGCTACCCGCCAGCATAGAGGCCCTCTTACCCGATGCCGAAAGGCGCAGACTCCTGCAGAGCCTGTCCACTTACTGCTCCGACGCAGAGCTGGGCGGCATAGCCAGGGAGCTGTCCAGAGGGAACCTGGAGATGTGGGTCCGGGCTGGCATCACCAGGCTGGAGGGAGGAACATTCCAGGAGGAGAAAAAAGTCTCCATTCCCGCCAGTCTGTTGGGAGAGAACACCTTGCGGGAGACAGCCCCCTATTTCGCCAAAACCCTGGGAGAAATGATGGGAAACATGGAGCCGGGGCTGCGGCGGATTCAAGAGCTGATGCGCTGCCCGGATTGCGGAGAACGCCTGTCCAGCGAAAATAGAGACGATAATACGATATATTTCAAATGCAAAAACAACCACTGCTGCGATGTGACGGACGGCGTCATCTATTTCGGTTCCCGGGAGATTCCGGGCGAACTCTGGTCCCTGTACATGAAGAACTATCAGGACTATCTCAGAGAACAGCGCCACCCGGGGAACCCGCGCTATCAGATGGGAGCGGTTCCCTGCAGCGAGTTACGCTGGCAGACTATGAAAAAACTCCGCCCCCGGATCATCCTGGACATTGCCTGCGGCACCTGTAACGGGCTCAAATACGACCTGCAGCGCATCAACTGGCCCTGTCTGGTCATCATGACGGATGTCTCCCACCGCATCCTGAAATATAACAACCGGTACTTCACCGAGGAGATGGCAAACCCTTATGTGGACATTGTCTGTCTGGCCTGCGACTGCGCCCGCCTGCCTATCCGGGACGGCTGTATCGACATGGTGGTGTCCAACGGCGGCTTTGAGAGCATGCAGTCCAAGATGATGGACGGTTTCCGGGAGGCATACCGGGTGCTTAAGCCCGGAGGCCATGCGGTCTACAACATCAGCATCCTGGGAGACCATGCCTCGGAGAATACGAAAAAATGGGAACATCTGTACTATTCCCTGAATGAAAGCTACTCCCTGCACGAGAAGCTTTTCGATATCAGGGAATGGGAAGAAATCTGCAGGGACACGGGATACGCTGCCACTCAGACCAGAGAAATCTATGGGGAGCTGCCCGCTCCGCAGGGGGATATATTTCCTTTTGAAAATGAAATCCTGCAGTGGATGGGGGAGTATCTGTGCGTATCTGAGAAATAATCTGCCGGGAACCTGCCTTTTTGTGTAGAAACTAATTATCGTGAAAGTGCCTTTTTTGAAAAACACTTGAAATGCGGACGCAAAGCATGATATATTTGATGGGAAAGCCAAATGAGGCTGGATGCTTGACTTGCGGGGGATTCGTATGTTAGAGAGGTTTTATCCGGACAATGAGGCGCCGAGCGCTTATGAAATCAACTATAAAGAGTTGTACGAGAGGGGATACAAGGGCATCATCTTCGACATCGACAATACCCTGGTGCCCCACGGCGCGCCTGCGGACGGGGGTGCCGTGGGCCTTTTCGCTGGGCTGCAAATGCTGGGCTTCAGGACCGTGCTTTTGTCTAACAACAAGGAGTCCAGGGTACAGCCCTTTGCGGACAGGGTGGGGTCAAAGTATATCTATAGGGCCGGAAAGCCCGGGCAGGCGGGATATGAGAAAGCCATGGAGCTGATGGGTACCTCGCCGGAGAGCACCCTCTTCGTGGGAGACCAGCTGTTCACGGATGTGTGGGGAGCGAAAAAGGCAGGAATCGTCACTTACCTGGTGAAGCCCATCTATCCTAAGGAAGAGATTCAGATTGTGCTGAAGCGCCGGCTGGAGCGGATCGTTCTTTTTTTCTACCATCGAAAGCCCCATCGCGAACCGATGCCCGGAGCCTTGAAGAATGACGGCTCCGGCTGAAACCGGCACTGACTGGCGGTCTGTCATCAAAAAATTCTGATTGGTATGCGCGCCAAAGCGTGCAGAGAGGTATAAGCATGAAAATAGATGGCTACACCCGCGTCTGTGGGGTGATGGGAAATCCGGTGGAGCATACAATGTCCCCGGCTATCCATAACACTCTGGCTCAGAACCTAAAGGAAAACCTGGTATACGTCCCTTTCCGCGTGCCGGCAGGCGGGGCAGAGGACGCAGTAAAGGGAGCCTACGCCCTGAATCTGCTTGGAGTGAACGTGACGGTTCCTTATAAAAGGGACGTGATTCCTTATCTAAAGGAGATAGATCCTCTGGCGGAAACCATTGGCGCGGTGAACACTTTGGTGCGGAGGCCAGGCGGATTCAAGGGCTATAATACGGATATGCCCGGGCTCTACCGCGCCATGTGCGAGGACGGCGTGAGGATAGAAGAAGAAAGGGTGCTGATCCTGGGCGCAGGAGGCGTGGCCAGGGCCGTGGCCATTCTGGCGGCACAGAAAGGGGCGGCGCAGATCGTGATTTTAAACCGTACCCTAGTGAAAGCGGAGGGCATAGCGGATGAGGTGAACGCCCTGGCAGGCTGCAGACTGGCCCAGGCGCTGAGGCTGGAGGAGTACGGCTCTCTTCCGGAGGAGAGGTATCTTGCCATCCAGGCTACCAATGTAGGGATGTTTCCGAAGACGGAGGCGGCTGTCATCGAGGACGCCGCATTTTATAAAAAGATACATACAGGCTATGATCTTGTCTTTAATCCGGCCAGGACCAGGTTTATGGAGCTGGCGGAGGAAAACGGCGGCAGGGCTTTTGGGGGACTTAAGATGCTGCTGTACCAGGGCATCATAGCCTATGAACTCTGGACGGGAGCTCAGGTGAACCGTACTCTGGCAGAAAAGGCATACGAGGCTATGAAAGAAGCTATGCATATTTCGCAGTGAGGTATCTGATAGGGACTGCCTGGCAGGGCAGGAGAATGATCCAAAGTCCGGGATTCTGGCGCATGCAGCCGGACTGGGGACGCGCCACCGGGCGAGAACAGCGAGGCCGCCGTGTCACCAGGGCAAAGGCACAGAGCCTGTCCGGCTCCGATGGTTCAGGGACAGGAGGAGACGAGCATACATATGAATAAGAAGAATCTGGTGCTGATCGGCTTCATGGGCAGCGGGAAGACCTCCGTGGGACTTAGGATGTCCTACAGGCTGCGCATGCCGGTGGAGGACACGGACAAGCTGATAGTGCGCAGACAGGGGCGCAGCATCAGCGAGATATTTAAAAAAGAGGGAGAGGAATATTTCCGTAACCAAGAGACAAAGCTGCTTATGGAACTGGTGGAAAAAGGCCGCAGGGCCATCTACTCCGTGGGAGGGGGCACGCCCGTGCAGCTTCAGAACAGGGAACTCCTCCGTCAGCTGGGAAAAGTGGTTCTGCTACGGGTGCGGCCCGAGACTGTATACCAGCGGCTGAAAGGGGATACCAGCAGACCGCTCTTACAGTGCGAAGAACCCTTAAAGCGAATCCGGGAGCTGATGGAGAGCCGAAAGGAAGCCTATGAGACCTGCGCCGATGTTATCCTTGACGTGGATGACATGGACATGGAAGATATATTAAAGAGCATTGAAAAGGAGATGAACAGCATGAAGATTTTGGTGATTAATGGCCCTAATATCAATTTCCTGGGAATCCGGGAGAAAAGCATATACGGCGCCCAGGACTATCAATATCTGCTGGATCTCATCCAGAAAAAGGCGAAAGAGACAGAAAGCGACATTGAGGTGTTCCAGAGCAACCACGAGGGGGCCATCATCGACCGCATCCAGGAGGCCTATTTTGACGGCACCCAGGGAATCGTCATCAACCCGGGGGCCTACACCCATTACAGCTACGCCATCCGGGATGCCTTAGCCAGCATCACGGTGCCCAAAGTGGAGATCCATATCTCGGACATCACGAAGCGTGAGGAGTTCAGAAAGGTGTCCGTAACAGCGCCTGTCTGCGACAGACAGATTTACGGGCAGGGCCTTTCGGGGTATCTCAAAGCCATTGACCACATCCTGAACTAAATTTCTTCTATTTTTTTACAAGTTTTTTTCAAAAACAGTTGAAATTTGTACTTGTTTATATTAAACTAGATACGGATTATATTTGTGAGCAAAATTAGGAGGAATATGAAATGATTTCAGCAGGTGATTTCCGGAACGGTATTACCATTGAGTATGATAACAATGTATATCAGATTATTGAATTCCAGCATGTGAAGCCCGGAAAGGGAGCGGCGTTCGTGAGGACGAAGCTGAAGAATATCAAGAGCAGCGGTGTGATCGAGAAATCTTTCCGCCCTACCGAGAAATTCCCTCAGGCGCGCATTGACAGAAAGGACCTGCAGTATCTGTACGAGGACGGAGATCTGTACTATTTCATGGATACCGAGAGCTATGAGCAGATGGCCCTGAGCAAAGACACCGTGGGCGATGCGCTGAAGTTCGTAAAAGAGAACGAGATGTGCAAGATCTGCTCCCACAACGGCAGTGTGTACTCGGTGGAGCCTCCTCTGTTCGTGGAGTTGGAGATCACGGATACCGAGCCTGGATTCAAGGGAGATACCGCCACAGGCGCATCCAAGCCTGCCACCGTGGAGACCGGTGCACAGGTTGCGGTTCCTCTGTTCGTGAATCAGGGGGACAAGATCAAGATCGACACCAGGACCGGCGAATATCTGTCCAGAGTCTGATCGATTTGTATTTCGCTGTGCCATAATATGGATTTATGCTGCTCTTTCTAGTGTCTGCCCAGGCGCAGGCGCTGTTGCGCATGTTGAGAGGAATTGATTTTTTAGACAGCGCAGAAAGAGGGAGAGTATGAATATAAACGAATTTGCAGGGAAAGTCTGCAAAGCGGTGAAAAAGGAACTCGGTGCAGGATACCGGGTGGAATGCAAGGAGGTACGGAAGAACAACGGCGTCATCCTCCACGGACTTCTGGTCCTGGGAGAGAATCAGAACGTGGCTCCGACGATTTATCTGGATACTTTTCTGGAGGCTTATGAGTCGGGTGCGACTTTCAAGTCGGTTCTCCAGAGACTGCTGGATATCTGCAGGGAGGACATGCTGAAAGAAGCCGTTGACATGGAATTTTTCCGGTCCTTTGAACAGGTGCGTGACAGGATCTGTTACCGCCTGATCGGCAGGAAAGGAAATGAAGAACTGTTGGAAGACATACCATATATTGAATTCCTGGATTTGGCCATCTGCTTTTATTATGCCTACCATGGGGAGGCACTGGGAGACGGGACCATTCTCGTCCACAATTCCCACATGGAGCTTTGGGATACCTGTACGGCGGAGCTCTTCGGAATGGCGAAACGCAATACCCAGAAGCTGTTTCCCTGGGTGTGCAGCTCTATCGCGGAGGTTCTGGGTGAGATAGCCGGGGAGGACGAAAGTCCGGAGGCAGAGGAGCAGGAAGCGTTTCTGCAGGAGGTGCCCATGCAGGTCCTGAGCAATGAGAAGAGGACCCAGGGGGCTGTCTGTATGCTTTATCCGGGTGTATTGGACGTACTTGCAGGGGAAGAAAAGCGGAATTTTTACATTCTGCCCAGTTCCGTACATGAGGTGATTCTCCTGGAGGATACAGGCGTCGGCTCTGTACCGGAACTCAAGAAAATGGTCACAGAGGTAAACGCTACCCAGGTCGCTCCGGAGGAGGTCCTTTCTGACAGTCTTTATTACTACGATTCCACCGATAAAAGGGTCAAAATTATTTTCTAAGATTTTCCATAAATTTATAGTAGACATATCAAACTTTTTGTGATATTATAGTCAAAGCGATGTAACAATTTTGTAATATTTGCATCCGTAGTCTAATGGATAGAACGAAGGCCTCCGACGCCTTTAATGCAGGT
>JAAWOU010000146.1 GCA_022799755.1 Lachnospiraceae bacterium | reverse complement strand
ACATCACCTCTGCTGTTCCACCAAGCGCCTCAATCTTTTCTTTTGCGGATGCACTGTACGCGTCTACCTTGACATTGAGCTTTTTGGTAAATTTTCCGTTCCCGAGAACCTTTACGCCATCGCCGCACTTTTTGATGATGCCGGCCTCTAACAGCGTATCTACATCCACTGTGGAGCCGTCCTCAAAGCGCTCTAAATCGCTCAAGTTGACAGCAATAATCTCTTTGGAATTGATATTGGTGAAGCCTCTCTTAGGGATACGTCTGTACAAAGGCATCTGGCCGCCCTCGAACCCAATCCTGGGAGCTCCGGAACGGGCTTTCTGGCCCTTGTGTCCCTTACCGGCTGTCTTGCCGTTTCCCGAACCATGTCCGCGGCCTCTCCTGAAATCATTGTGTGTGGATCCTTTTGCGGGTCTCAAATTGGATAATTCCATTTCAAACACCTCCTTTTCGACTATACTTCTTCCACTTTCAGCAAATGGCCTACCCGGCGAATCTGACCTCTCGTAGCGGCATTGTCCGGAAGAATGATAGACCTGCCGATCTTGCGGAGTCCCATAGATTCAACGATTGCTTTGTTTTTCGCAACGGCGCCGATGGTGGACTTTACCAAAGTGATTTTCAATTTCTTATCTGTGTCTGCCATTGTTGCTCTCCTTTCTACTGCATCAGCACAGCAATGCCTTATGCCAATACTTCTTCAACGGATTTGCCACGGCTCTTGGCCACTTCCTCAGGGGATTTCAGCTGGCTTAAGCCGGTAATCGTTGCAAGGACCACATTCTGCTTGTTGTTGGAACCCAGAGATTTGGTACGGATATTCTTGATGCCCGCAAGCTCGCACACCACACGTGCAGGGCCGCCTGCGATGATACCGGTACCGTCGGGAGCTTTCTTGAGCAGAACGTTTGCAGAGCCGTACTTGCCGACGAAATCATGGGAGATGGAATTGTTCTCATCCAGCGCCACATGCACCAGATGCTTCATCGCATCTTCTTTTCCCTTGCGGATAGCCTCCGGAATTTCTACCGCCTTGCCAAGTCCTGCGCCTACATGGCCGTTGCCGTCGCCCACCACCACTAAAGCGGTGAAGCGCATGTTGCGTCCGCCCTTGACGGTCTTGGCAACACGCTTGATGGCTACAACCTTATCGTTCAATTCGAACTGGCTTGCATCTATGATTGTGTGTTTCATGGTGTATTCCTCTTCCTTTCCTAGAATTCCAAGCCAGCTTCTCTGGCTGCGTCAGCTAATGCTGCAACTTTACCATGGTATATATAACCGCCTCTGTCAAAGACAACCGTTGTGATGCCTTTTTCCACTGCCCTTTTGGCAATGACGGTACCAATATATTTTGCCGCAGCGACGTCATTGGTCTTCGTAAGCTCTGCCTTGATATCTTTCTCAAGGGTGGAAGCGGATACTAATGTATTCCCAACAGTATCATCGATAATTTGAGCATACATATGATTATTGCTTCTAAATACTGCCAGACGAGGTCTTACGGCAGTGCCACTGAAGCGGTTACGAATTCTCATGTGCTTTTTCACACGTACTTCTTTTCTTGACTTCTTGTTAACCATCTTCATACTCTCCTTATCTGTTATTTCTTACCGGTCTTACCAACTTTACGCCTGATGACCTCGTCGGCATACTTGATACCCTTGCCCTTGTAAGGCTCAGGTCTCCTCTTGTCTCTGATCTCAGCGGCAAACTGGCCGACTTTCTCTTTATCGATACCCTTGATGACGATGATGTTTGTGCCCTCTACCACGGACTCAACCCCCTCGGGGTCCTCCATCTCCACAGGGTGGGAGTATCCAAGATTCAAGGTCAGCTTCTTACCGGACTTTGCGGCCCTGTAGCCGACACCGTTCACTTCCAGCTTCTTTTCAAAGCCCTGCGTAACGCCTACCACCATATTGTTGACAAGGGTTCTGGTGAGGCCGTGAAGAGATTTCATTCTCTTTAAGTCATTGGGCCTGCTTACGAGAACCTCGTTGCCCTCCAGCTTGATTTCCATTTCAGAGGGCAGAACTCTCTCCAGAGTGCCCTTGGGACCTTTCACAGTCACCTTATTATTTTCTGCGATATCCACAGTTACACCTGCCGGAACCGCGATTGGCATTCTACCTATACGTGACATGCCCGTACCTCCTATATTTTGTACTGCTCTGCAACTGAAACCTGTTTGAAACTACCCGAAACTTCGTCAATTCCCATAAACGGAATTTATTACCAGACGAACGCCAATACTTCTCCGCCTACGTTCAGCTCCCGGGCTTTCTTGTCCGTGATGACGCCCTGGTTGGTGGAAATGATGGCAATACCTAAGCCTCCCAGTACCCTGGGCAGTTCGTCCTTGCCTGCGTACACGCGAAGACCGGGCTTGGAGATTCTCTTGATGCCGGAGATGATCTTCTCGCTCTTGTCGGCACCGTATTTCAGGGTGATGTGGATGGCCTTGAAGCTGCCGTCGTCGATAACGTCATATTTGGTGATATAGCCCTCGTCGAGAAGAATCTGGGCAATTGCCAGCTTCATCTTGGAAGCAGGGATATCTACTGTATCATGCTTGGCAGAGTTAGCGTTACGGATTCTTGTAAGCATATCTGCAATCGGATCGCTCATTGTCATTGTATTTTCCTCCTTCCTTACCAGCTCGCTTTTTTGACACCAGGTATCTGCCCCTTATATGCCAGTTCGCGGAAGCAGACTCTGCAAATGCCATACTTTCTTAAGTAAGCGTGGGGACGGCCACAAATCTTGCAGCGTGAATATGCCTGTGTGGAGAACTTAGGCTTGCGCTGCTGTTTAATCTTCATCGATGTCTTAGCCATGAAAAATCTACCTCCTTATTGTTTTGCGAAAGGCATGTTGAACAGTGTCAACAGCTCGCGCGCTTCCTCATCGGTCTTTGCAGTGGTCACGATGATGACATCCATACCTCTGGTCTTGTCAATCTTGTCGTACTCGATCTCAGGGAAGATGAACTGCTCCTTGATGCCAAGAGCATAATTTCCTCTGCCGTCGAAAGCATTGGGATTGACGCCTCTGAAGTCACGCACGCGGGGCAGTGCCAGGTTCACCAGACGATCCAGGAACTCATACATCTTCTCGCCGCGCAGAGTGGTCTTGCAGCCGATGTTCATTCCCTCACGGATCTTAAAGTTTGCCACTGATTTCTTCGCCTTGGTAAGGACTGCTTTCTGGCCGGTGATGATTTCCATGTCAGACACGGCGTTCTCAAGAACCTTGGGATTCTCTTTGGCTTCGCCGACACCCATGTTGATGACGATCTTCTCAAGCTTGGGAACTTCCATCACATTTTTATATCCGAATTTCTTTGTCATTGCGTCTACGATTGTCTCGTAATACGCTTCTTTTAATCTTGCCACTTTTCGTTCCTCCTTCCTATTGATCAGTCAATCACTTCGCCTGTCTTCTTCGCGAAACGAACCTTTTTGTCTCCTTCCATCTTGAAGCCGACTCTGGTAGGCTGTCCCTTGTAGACAAGCATTACGTTAGAGATATCAATAGGAGCTTCCCTCTGGATGATGCCTCCGTTGGGGTTCGCAGCCGAGGGCTTCGCATGTTTTGTGATCATGTTCACACCCTCTACGATGACCCTGTGACTCTTCCTGTCAATGGAAAGCACTTTTCCCTCTGCATTGCAATCTTTGCCGGCAATCACCTTTACGGTATCGCCTTTCCTTATCTTTAACATAGCCATTATGGGCACCTCCTTATAATACTTCGGGAGCCAGAGATACGATCCTCATGAACTGCTTGTCACGAAGCTCTCTTGCAACCGGCCCAAAAATACGGGTTCCTCTGGGTGTCTTATCATCTTTTATGATAACCGCCGCGTTCTCATCAAATTTGATATAGGAACCATCCTTGCGGCGTACCTCCTTGACGGTGCGGACCACGACTGCCTTTACAACGTCGCCCTTCTTCACAACGCCGCCTGGTGTTGCGTCTTTTACGGATGCAACGATTATATCGCCCACATGCGCATATCTTCTCGTAGAGCCGCCCATGACGCGGATGCACAGAAGTTCCTTTGCACCGGTGTTATCAGCGACTTTCAGTCTTGTCTCCTGCTGAATCATGATTTTCCTCCTTCGCCGCCTCTACGGCCAAATTTCATACGAACCGGCCAAATTTATTTGGCTTTCTCTATGACCTCGACAAGTCTCCATCTCTTATCCTTGGACAGGGGCCTTGTCTCCATGACCTTGACGGTATCTCCGATGTTGCACTCGTTGTTCTCGTCATGAGCTTTCAGCTTATAGGTGCTCTTTACGATCTTCTTATAACGGGGGTGCTTTACATGCTCTTCGATCGCTACGACTATCGTCTTATCCATCTTATTGCTGGTGACCTTGCCAACACGGACTTTTCTCAAATTTCTTTCCACGATTGATCTCCTTTCATTGCCACGGGGCAATTACGCTTTTGACTTCTCGGTAATGACTGTGTTAATACGTGCAATGTTCTTCCTGACTTCCTTAATCCTTGCAGTATTGTCCAGCTGGTTGGTTGCGTTCTGGAATCTCAAATTGAAAAGCTCTTTCTTTGCAGCAACAAGGTCCTTTCCTAACTCTTCCACGGACTTGTTCTTTAATTCTTCTACAAACTTGCTAGATTTCATTCTTCTACACCGCCTTCCGAATCTGCCTTTGCAATGATTTTACACTTGCAGGGAAGCTTATGCATTGCCAGACGCAGCGCTTCCTTTGCCTGTTCCTCGGGAACACCGGCAATCTCAAACATCACGCGGCCGGGCTTAACGACTGCTACCCAGTACTCAACGGAACCCTTACCGGAACCCATACGAGTCTCGGCCGGCTTTGCCGTCACGGGCTTATCAGGGAAAATCTTGATCCACACCTGACCGGTACGCTTTGTATAACGGGTGAGAGCGATACGGGCTGCCTCAATCTGATTTGACTTGATCCAGCAGGGCTCTACAGCCACCAGACCATATTCACCGTTGGAAACGGTGTTGCCCCTGGATGCCTTTCCTGAAAGGCTGCCGCGGAACTGTTTGCGATGCTTTACTCTCTTGGGCATTAACATTATTTATCACTCCCTTCCGTCTGATTTCCTTTTGTGGGAAGTATCTCGCCTTTATAGATCCAAACTTTGACTCCAACCTTACCGTAAGTGGTATTGGCCTCGGCAAAACCATAGTCGATGTCCGCCCTCAGGGTCTGAAGGGGAATCGTGCCCTCGCTGTAGAACTCCGTGCGTGCGATATCCGCGCCGCCCAGACGTCCGCCGCAGGATGCCTTGATGCCCAGGGCGCCGGCTTTCATGGTCCTGCCCATGCAGGATTTCATGGCACGTCTGAAAGATATACGGTTCTCCAGCTGCTGCGCAATGTTCTCCGCTACCAGCTGCGCGTCTCTGTCAGGTCTCTTGATCTCCTTGATGTCGATGAGCACTTTCTTGTCGGTCATCTTGGAGAGCTCCGTCTTGGTGACTTCGATCTCTGCGCCGCCCTTACCGATGATGACACCGGGCTTCGCGGTATGGATGATGACTCTGATTCTGTCGGACGCTCTCTCGATCTCAATCTTGGACACGCCCGCGCTGTATAATTTCTTCTTCAGATATTTTCTGATGTTGTAGTCCTCTACAAGATAATCTGCAAAATCGGATTCGGCGTACCATCTGGAATCCCATTCTTTAATAACTCCGACTCTTAAGCCATGAGGATTAACTTTCTGTCCCATTTATTTGTCCGCTCCTTTCCCTACTTCCTCTCATCCAGCACAACAGTGATATGGCTTGTTCTCTTCTCGATCCTGTAAGCACGGCCCTGGGCCCTGGGCTGGATGCGCTTCATGGTAGGTCCCTTGTTCGCAAAGCACTCTGCCACATAAAGGTTATCCCTGTTCATCCCCAAGTTGTTCTCAGCGTTGGCCATTGCCGATTCGATCAGCTTCTTGATAAGGCTGGAAGCATATCTGGGATTGTATTCCAAAATTGCAAGTGCGGTCTGCACATCCTTGCCTCTGACAGCGTCCAGTACGAAGCATGCCTTCTGTACGGACACTCTTGCATAAGACAATTTTGCCGAAGGTCTTGCGTCCTTCTGTGCATTTCTCTCTCTCTTAATCTGACTTCTGTGTCCCTTAGCCATTGATCTAAACCCTCCTTATCCTTACCTAACCTTGGACTTCTTCTCATCCTTGCCATGACCGCGGTAGGTTCTGGTCGCAACGAACTCGCCCAGCTTATGGCCAACCATGTCCTCGGTAACATATACAGGTACATGCTTTCTGCCATCATGAACCGCAATGGTGTGTCCCACAAAGGAAGGGAAAATTGTAGAACGACGGGACCATGTCTTGATGACCTGCTTCTGTCCGGAAGCATTCAAAGCATCTATTTTCTTTAACAGGCTTTCATCTGCGAAAGGCCCTTTTTTCAGTGATCTAGCCATTGTCTTTCCTCCTCAATCTTACTTCATCGCTCTGCCGTCACGTCTTCTCACAATCAGCTTGTTGGAAGCTTTCTTACCCTTGCGCGTCTTATAGCCCAGTGCAGGCTTGCCCCAAGGAGTGCTGGGACCCGGACGTCCGATACCGGTCTTGCCTTCACCGCCGCCGTGAGGATGGTCATTGGGGTTCATGACGGAACCGCGGACTGTAGGACGGATGCCCATATGGCGCTTGCGGCCGGCCTTACCGACGTTGATCAGATTGTGCTCGGCGTTTCCGACAATGCCTACCGTGGCACGGCATGTGAGGGGAACCATTCTCATCTCGCCCGAGGGAAGACGCAGCGTGGCATACTTGCCTTCTTTCGCCATCAGCTGTGCGCTGTTGCCCGCGGAACGCGCCATCTGGCCGCCTCTTCCGGGATACAGCTCCACATTGTGCACCATGGTACCTACCGGAATCTCCGACAGAGGCAGGCAGTTGCCCACTCTCACCTCGGCCTCGGGTCCGTTCATGACTTTCATGCCGTCCGTCAGGCCCTGGGGAGCCAGGATATAGGATTTCTGGCCGTCCGCATAGCAGATCAGCGCGATGTTGGCAGATCTGTTGGGATCGTACTCGATGCCGATTACGGTTGCGGGAATGCCGTCTTTGTTTCTCTTGAAATCAATGATTCTGTATTTTCTTCTGCAGCCGCCGCCCTTGTGTCTGACGGTGATCTTGCCCTGGTTGTTGCGGCCCGAATGCTTCTTTAAAGAAGTGCAGAGGCTCTTCTCCGGCGTCTTCTTGGTGATCTCGGAGAAATCGGAGCCTGTCATATGCCTTCTGGAAGGTGTATAGGGATTATATTTCTTGATTCCCATTTCTTTAATCTCCTTTTCTAGTGATTTTTTGCGCTGCTGCCTGCTGCAGCTGCATACATAAATCCGAACTTCCGCGCAGTGCCGGTTTGGATTTTCCAGGCCATTTCACGTCCGTGCGCTTCCCGGCTTGGAAAATCTTACCGTCAAAGTCCTGCGTAGATTTCGATATCCTTGCTGTCCTCGGTGAGCTTGACGATGGCTTTCTTGGTCTTGGCCGTTACGCCTATCACCATGCCGCGTCTCTTGTTCTTGCCTCTGCAGTTCATGGTGTTGACGCGAGCCACTTTCGTGCCCTCGAACATCTTCTCCACAGCCTCTTTGATCTGGCTCTTGTTGGCTTCCGGATGGACCAGGAATGTATACTCCTTGAAAGCCATTCCTTTCATGCTCTTCTCAGTGATTACCGGTTTGAGGATTACATCATAATATTTGATATCTGCCATTATGCAAACACCTCCTCTATCTTCGCCACGGCATCCTTTGTCAGGACCACCGTCTTTGCTTTCATGACATCATAGGTATTGATCATGTTCGCCAGCGCCGTGTCGATGTCTGCCAGATTTCTTGCGGACAGTACCACGTTCTGATCGTTCTCGGCGATGACCACCAAGCCCTTTTCCACTTTCAGGTTGTTCATCACTGCCACGAATTTCTTGGTCTTGATTTCGTCCAGCTTCAGCTCGTCAAGCACGATGAGTCTGTTGTCCTGAACCTTGCTGGTCAGAGCGGACTTTAAAGCAGCCCTCTTCTCTTTTTTGTTCATCTTGAAAGAATAATCCCTGGGAACGGGTGCGAACACGATGCCGCCGCCTGTCCACTGAGGAGATCTGGTGGAACCCTGTCTTGCATGTCCGGTTCCTTTCTGTCTCCAGGGCTTTCTTCCGCCCCCGGACACCTCGCTGCGGGTCTTTGCTTTCTGGGTTCCCTGACGCTTATTTGCAAGCTGCTGTACAACTGCCATGTGTACCAGATGCTCATTTACTTTCACACCAAATACCGCATCGTTTAATTCGATTGTACCGACTTCCTTGCCTTCCATATTATAAACAGATACGCTTGCCATATGATTGGCCCTCCTTTCG
>JAAWOU010000120.1 GCA_022799755.1 Lachnospiraceae bacterium | reverse complement strand
CAAAAAGTCGAGAGTTATGGGATATTTGTATAGCATCCATAACTCTCGGCATAACGGCCTTTTTCCTACGTTGATTTTTTCTTCGTGAAACAACCCTGTGTCAGTCTATGGTTACCTCCAGGCTTCCCACCGCATGGCCGAACCCAAAGGAGCCCTCCGGAAACGCCAAGCAGATCTGCCCCTGGGAAAAACACCAGCCGATGCCGTTCGCCGCAAACGCCTCCGGTATCTCTTTCCGCAATACCCCATCGTCAAACTCTACCTCGGGATAGTTCTCATGGAGCCGTTCTATGACAGTCTCTACCATGGCGTCGTCCATGGTAATGAAATCCGACAGCTGCAGATGTTCCCCGGTTGCGGCATTCAGGTTGTAATAGTCCCAGTAGTTATTGGGATGAGGGCCTCCCATGGTCACGGTGCGAATTACCAGAAAGCTGATTACCTCTGTGTCGCACCTGGTGATACTCACCACGGTTCCCTGGCCGAACACAGCCGCAGGATCTACGAATTCCCTGTAATCCTTTATGCTTCCCTCCAATTCATCCAAGAGAGCGGCATTGTCTGCCCTATATTCCTCACTGATGGAAGCAAACGCCGCGGACAAGCTCTCATATCCTGTTCCGGCCACGGAGAATACCGGGTATTCCGCAAAGACCATCTCCTCCCCGGCCTCATCTGTCCGCACCTCTTTCAGTATCTCAAAGGACACCTCCGGCGCCGACGCCGGAATCTCACCCTCCTCTGACTCCCCGGGCTTAGCCGGTTCGTCCCCCTGTTCCGAACTCCCGGAATCCGCAGGCGCGGGAGACGTCTCCCCTCTCCCGGAGGGCTGCTCCGAAGCGCCGGATTCCTCTTTTCCCGGCCCATCGGTTTCTGTCTGTGACCCGGTGTCAATGGGGACGAGCTCTAAATCCGGCACAGTGCTTCCGTTCTCTTCCGCCCCGCTTTTGCCTGCGCATCCGGAGAGCGCCACACACAAAACCAGCACGGCCCAAAACGCCGCCGTCCCTCTTCTATTTTTTGTCATCTTACGACACCTCTTTCTTCATTTCTTATAGATGCCGCAGTCCAGATGCCGGTACGCCAGCTCCGTTGCCACCCGGCCCTTGGGCGTGCGGTTCAGGAAACCGTTCTTGATCAGATACGGCTCATAGACGTCCTCAATGGTTCCCGCATCCTCCCCCACTGCGGCGGCAAGGGTGTCCAGCCCCACCGGCCCGCCGTCGAACTTCTCTATCATGGTCAAAAGCAGATTCCTGTCAATATGGTCTAAGCCCAGCTTGTCCACATCCATCAGGTCAAGAGCCGCTCTGGCCACCTCCTCCGTGATGATGCCGTCGTATTTCACCTGGGCGAAATCCCGCACCCTTTTCAAGATACGGTTGGCAAGTCTGGGGGTTCCCCTGCTTCTGCGGGCCATCTCCAAGGCGCCCTCCGGCTCGATTTCCACCGCCAGCACCCTGGCGGAATGCAGAATGATGATCTGCAGCTCCTCCACGGTATAGAACTCCAGATGATGGATCATCCCGAACCTGTCCCGCAGCGGTGCCGTCAAAAGCCCAGCTCTGGTGGTAGCCCCCACCAGTGTAAACTTCGGCAGGTCCAGGCGCACGGAGCGCGCCGTAGACCCCTTGCCGATCATGATGTCAATGCAGTAGTCTTCCATGGCAGGATACAGCACCTCTTCCACCTGACGGTTCAGACGGTGTATCTCGTCCACGAAAAGCAGATCCCCTTCCTCCAGATTGTTCAGTATCGCCGCCATCTCCCCCGGCTTTTCGATGGCCGGGCCGCTGGTGACTTTCAGGTGGACGCCCATCTCATTGGCGATAATGCCCGCCAGCGTGGTCTTGCCCAGCCCCGGAGGCCCGTAGAACAGCACATGGTCAAGGGCATCTCCTCTCTGTTTCGCGGCCTCGATGTAAATCTTCAGACTCTCTTTCACCTTGGCCTGACCAATGTAGTCATCCAGCTTTTTCGGGCGCAGCGACCCCTCTATCTCTATATCTTCTTCTGTTATATTCGTCTCAATCATCCGCTTGGCCATATTTCGTTCCTTTTCCCGCCTTACCTGTCGGGACGCCTGCTCGCTTCCCTGATATTATCCTTTTTGAATCAGAACATCTTCTTCAGGGCGGCTTTCAGCACGGCTCCCGAATCCATCTCCTCTATTCCTTCAATGGCGTTCACCGCTTTCATAGCCTCCGCCTGTCCGTATCCCAAAGACACCAGCGCTTCCACGGCCTCCCTCTTCTGGGGCGTATCCGCCTGCCCCGGGGTGCGTGCACTCTCAATCTCACGGCTGATCATGCTCTCGTCTATCTGAAGCTTGCCCTTTAATTCCAGAATCAGCCGCTCCGCGGTCTTGGCGCCGATCCCCGGCGCTTTGGTGATGGCTTTCACATCCCCTGACAAGATCGCATAGCGCAGCGAATCCGCGTCCAGCACGGACAGAATCGCCAGCCCACCCTTAGGCCCGATGCCGCTCACGGTAATGCATTTCCGGAAGATATCCAGATCGTTTTTCGACAGAAAGCCAAACAGCTGCAGGGCATCCTCCCTGACGCTGGTGTAAGTGTAGAGCTTCACCGGCTCCCCTATGCCCGGAAGCCTGGCTGCCGTGTCCGCGGATATCCGGACATTCATGCCCACGCCGCCCACTTCCACTATGACATTGTCTTCCGACAGATCGCCTACAATCCCTTTCAAATACGCAAACATGTATCCGTCCATCCTCCCCTGAAATACCCCCGCGGCTCTTGTGTCATTACCGCAGGGGCATCGAATTCTTTTACACCGTTCAGTTCTGTGCCGTTACGGCGTTCTTTTTCAGCACTTTCCGGTATACGATTGTAAAACACACAAGATGTACCGCAAAGGTCAAAAACCAGCTGATGGGATAGGAATAGTACAGACATTCCAGCGTATGATACCGCTGGAAAATCGTGTAGATCCACACCACACGGAACAGACAGGCCCCGGTCAGGGAGACCAGCATGGGCATAATGGCATATCCCATGCCCCGCAATGCCCCCACAGCCACATCCATCATACCGCAGAGAAAATACGGCACACTGATAATCTTCATGCGCAAGATGCCGTAAGCGATCACCTGGGGATCCACTGTATACAGCTTCAGAAGAGTTCCCCCGAACAGATACGCCGCATTGCCCATAAGTACCCCCACCGCCACCACCATCAGCTCGCAGATCAGCAGGACCTTTCCGATCCGCTTATACTTTCTGGCGCCGTAGTTCTGACCGCAGAAGCTGATCGTCGCCTGATGGAACGCATTCATGGCGGTATAGACAAATCCCTCGATATTGCTGCCCGCAGTGTTCCCTGCCATGGCCACGGAGCCGAAGCTGTTCACCGAGGACTGGATCAGCACATTGGAGACGGAGAACAGCGCACCCTGCATGCCGGCCGGCACGCCGATCTGGATCATTTTGATCAGCTTATCCGGCACGATCCTGATGCCCTCAAGCACCAGTCTGTACACACCGTCCGTCTGAACCAGGCACCTTACCACCAGCGCTGCGGAAATGGCCTGGCTTGCCACCGTGGCCGCCGCCACACCTGCCACGCCCATGTGGAACACAATGACGAACACCAGGTTCAGCAGCACATTGGCCACGCCCGCGATCAGCAGGTAGTAGAGAGGCCGCTTGGTATCTCCCACCGCCCGCAGCACTGCGCTGCCGAAATTGTAGATCATCATGAACGGCATGCCCGCAAAATAGATCCGCATGTAGAGCACGGAGTGGGAGATCACGTCCTCCGGCGTGCCCATCAGGCCCAGGGCGGGCTTTGCCAGGAAAAATCCCACAAAGATCAGAATTGCTCCCCCAGCCAGTGCCGTAGCCATGGCCGTCTGAATCATCTCTCTCAGCTCGTCTTTCTGGTTCGCCCCGTAGAACCTGGCCACCAGCACATTTGCTCCCACGGACAATCCCATGAAGATATTCACCAGCAGATTTGTCAGGGAGCCCGTGGAGCCCACCGCCGCCAGAGCTTCGTTTCCGGCAAAGCGTCCCACCACCACAATATCCGCCGCGTTAAACAAAAGCTGCAGAATGCCGGACAGCATCAGCGGGATGTAGAAAATCATGATCTTGCCGAAAAGCGGGCCGTTGCACATGTCGATCTCATATTTTTTGGACGACGCCTTTTTCTCAGAGGGTTCCTTATCCCCGAAGTTCTCCTCTTTCCCGGAACTTTTTTCTTCCATGGAATTTATCTCTTCCATTATAGTATCCCTTTCACTGCTGTCACTTATTATTGATATAGTTTATCAGTCCCTCGGAGGCAATGATCTTCTGCATGAATTCCGGAAATGCCTGTCCCTGGAAAGAAGTGCCTTTTGTCACATTCGTGATCACGCCGGAGTCGAAATCCACTTCCACTTCGTCTCCCGCCTCAATGCCTTTCGCCGCCTCCGGACACTCGATGATGGGCAGGCCGATATTGATGGCATTCCGGTAGAAAATCCTGGCAAAGGTCTCCGCGATGACGCAGCTGACCCCTGCCGCCTTGATGGCAATGGGTGCATGCTCCCTGGAGGAGCCGCAGCCGAAATTCTTTTCCGCCACGATGATATCGCCCTTTTTCACCTTTTTCATGAAATCCGCGTCAATGTCTTCCATGCAGTGTATCGCCAGTTCCGCGGGATCCGAAGTGTTCAGATATCTGGCCGGAATGATTACGTCCGTGTCTACATTGTCCCCGTATTTAAAAACTCTTCCTTTTGCGTTCATATTCACCTTTCTCCCCGCTGCAAGGGTCTCCCATATTTTTTCCGCCGAAAACATGCCGACGGCCCAGAATCTGTCTCGGCCAGAATATCTGAAACCGTACTGTCCTCGGGTTCTCCGACGGCATATCCCAAGGCCGCCGTCAGCTCGATGTCTTCCGCTTTCCAGCATGAGCGCTTCCGTTCTGCTGCCCAACAGGGCATGGAAGCGTATTCCTGAAGCAAAACTACAGTTCTTCCGGCGAGGAGATCACACCTCTCACCGCGCTTGCCGCCGCAACTGCAGGGCTGGCCAGATAGATCTCCGAGGACACATGCCCCATGCGGCCCACGAAATTGCGGTTGGTGGTGGACACACATCTCTCACCCTCCGCCAGGATGCCCATGTAGCCGCCCAGGCAGGGCCCGCATGTGGGGGTGCTGACGATGGCTCCCGCTTCGATAAAGGTTTTCAGCAATCCCTCCTCCATGGCCTGCATATAGACGGCCTGTGTGGCGGGAATCACGATGCAGCGCATGCCCTTTGCCACATGCCTGTCTTTCAGCACCTCCGCCGCGATCCGCAGGTCGTCCAGACGTCCGTTGGTACAGGAGCCGATAACCACCTGGTCGATGGCGATGGCTTCCGTCTGCCGGATCTCGTCGATAGTGTGGGTGTTCTCCGGGAGATGGGGGAATGCCACCGTAGGGCGTAACCGGCTTAGATCAATGGTATATACCTCGTCGTAAACCGCGTCTTCGTCCGCCTGATAAATGGTATACGGTTTATTGGAATGCTCTTTGATATAGGACTCCGCCAGGGCATCCACGGGAAAGATTCCGTTCTTGCCGCCTGCCTCGATGGCCATGTTGGCAATGGTGAATCTGTCGTCCATGGTCAGATTCGCGATACCATCCCCTACAAATTCCATGGATTTATACAATGCGCCGTCCACCCCGATCATGCCGATGATATGTAAGATCACATCCTTGCCGCTGACCCATTTGGCAGGCTTTCCCGTGAGGATGAATTTGATGGCGGAAGGCACCTTAAACCAGGCTTTGCCTGTGGCCATCCCAGCCGCCATGTCCGTGCTGCCCACGCCTGTGGAGAAAGCTCCCAGCGCGCCGTAGGTACAGGTATGGGAATCCGCGCCGATGATCACGTCCCCGGCAACGGTCAGGCCTTTCTCGGGAAGCAGGGCGTGCTCGATGCCCATCTCACCCACTTCAAAGTAATTGGTGATTTCGTTCCTGCGGGCGAACTCCCTGACACATTTACAGTGCTCCGCGGATTTGATGTCTTTATTCGGCACAAAGTGATCCGGCACCAGAGCGATCTTGTCCTTATCGAATACGCCCTTTGCCGTAAACTTATCCATCTCCTTGATTGCCACCGGACTGGTGATGTCATTGCCCAGCACCAGATCAAGATCCGCCTCAATGAGCTGCCCGGCCGTCACCTTGTCAAGGCCTGCCGCAGCCGCCAGGATCTTTTGCGTCATTGTCATTCCCATATTTATTACCATTCCTTTCCAAGTTATTCTTAAAACAGAGTGTTCTGCACAAAGTACATGCATTATAGCATAAACCGACACATTTTCAAATGATTTCTTTTATGGCATTGCCGTGAAAATCTCTCCATACCCAAAACGCCGGAACGTTTCGGATTCCAGCGTTTTGTCAGGCATATAAAGCCAAGCAGGCATTAAGTTTGTCTTAAGCTTCCACGGTGGAAAGGATCAGGCTCATCTGCCCGCTCGCTTTCACTTCCCCATATTCAAAAGGAATGATGAAATGATCGCCCTTGCGAACCGTCTTTCCGTCCACGCTGCCCTCTCCGTCCACCACAGAGGCGGCCAGGAAAGAGAAACTCTGGGCGAATTCCGCGCTGCCGTCCACATCCAGCTTGAAAACCGTATATTTCTCACAGCCGTAAATCCGGTTCAGCTTATTTTTCGGCAGATCCGAGATAGACTGTACGCTCTCTTTCGCAGATTTTGCCGGCACAGTGATCACGTCCAGGCTCTTGTCGATATGAAGCTCTCTGGGCTTTCCGTTCTGGAGACGGCCGTAGTCGTAGAGCCTGTAGGTGATGGCGCTGTTCTGCTGGGTCTCCAGGATCAATGTATCCGCCTTGATGGCATGCACCGTGCCGGGATCGATCTGGAGGAAATCCCCCTTGCGGATCGGGACCTCCCGGATCAGCTCCTGCCACCTGCCGTCTGCCACCATAGCCTTAAGCTCGTCCTCGTCTTTTGCATTGTGACCGATGACAATAGTGGCATCCTCCCTGCAGTCCAGAATGTACCAGCATTCCGTCTTGCCCAGGCTGCCGTTCTCATGGACCTGTGCATAGGCGTCGTCTGGATGTACCTGAATGCTCAGATCGTCCTGGGCGTCAATGATCTTCGTCAGCAGGGGATACCTGTCGTAAGGGAGGCTTCCGAACAATTCCGGATATTCCGACCAAAGCTCCGACAGCTTTCTGCCCTTATATGCGCCGTCCCGCACGGTTCCGTCACCCTCCGGATGTGCGGAAATGCCCCAGCACTCGCCGATATCGTTCCCCTCGACCGGGTATCCGAAAGCTTCCCGTAATTTCACGCCGCCCCAGATATTATGTTTACAGACCGGATCCAAAAAAATCAATTCTTTTTCCATAGAATATGTCATCTCCCATTCGTTTTTACTATAAGTTGACTGCATCGGACAAATCAGCCAAGCGCGTCCAATCCCAGCTTAATGGCACCCAAAATGCCCGGATCCTCACCCAGTGCAGGCGGAACTATGTATTCGTCAATCTTGTCCGTGATCATCTCGTGGGCCACATACCCGTTGAGCTGGCGCTGGACTTCTTTCCGGATCATGCCAAACAGCTTCTCCTGATGCATGACGCCGCCCCAGAGAATAATTTTCTGAGGAGAATAGGCCAGGATATAGTCCGTGACTGCCTGGGCGATATAGTAAGCCTCAAGCTCCCATACCTCATCCCGGTCCGCCAGTTCCACTCCTTTTCTGCCCCAGCGTGCTTCGATGGACGGACCTGCAGCCAGACCCTCCATGCAGGTCTTGTGGAAAGGACATTTCCCCTCATAGGTGTCCTTGGGATGCCTCATCAGCAGAATATGGCCTGCCTCGGGATGAACCAAACCGTGCAGCAGGCCGCCGTTTACATACACGCCCACGCCCACGCCTGTGCCTATGGTAATATAGATGGCGCTGTCCAGGCCCTTTGCCGCTCCCCAGGTCACCTCTCCCAGCACGGCCCCGTTTACATCCGTGTCAAAACCTACCGGCACACCCAGCGCCTCCTTGAACACGCCCACAATATCGCAGTTGTTCCAGCCGGGCTTGGGAGTCTTCGTGATATAGCCATAGGTCTCCGACTTCCTGTTCAGGTCCAGGGGACCAAAGCATCCGATGCCCAGCGCTTTGATGTCCTTATCTTTGTAGTAGGCTATCATATCCGCAAAGGTCTCATCCGGCTGCCTTGTGGGAAAGGATACCCTGTCCTGGATCACACCGTTCTCATCTCCCACCGCACATACCATTTTCGTGCCGCCTGCCTCAATTCCTCCTATTAACATTTCTTCTCCTCCTTGACGAAATAGTGTTCTGACGTAATTAAACACATTATACACGAAATGGTACACAAATGATAGTCCTAAAGGCATTTTTCTGCAAAATCTCCGATCCGCTGATCCGCCTCCCTGCCCGTGAAACAGCAAAACTCCAAACTATCACGGAAACCGCAGACTTTTGCCTGTTAGCCCAATTTTTATCCACTCCCCTATAGTCACCCCATGTAAGAAATTACTGCGTTCTGCCGCCGGTATGTATCGTTATCCTTTTGGCTTAATTCACGCTCTATCCGGGATAATTTCTGCTCCAGCTCCTTTCTCTTCTCTTCATCACCGGAAGCTGCTTTTATCTGTTGTTCCAACTGCTGTTTCTGCTCTTTCAGTTTACGGATTTCCCGTTCA